>JAEYTO010000048.1 GCA_023433925.1 Pseudomonadota bacterium
CGCCGGTGCCGTATTCCATCAGCACGAAATTCGCGATCCACACCGGGTACTCCTGCCCGGTGAAGGGGTGCTTCACGCGGAAGCCGGTGTCGTGGCCCTTCTTCTCGGCCTGTTCGATCACCGCCTCGGAAGTGCCCATGCTGCGGCATTCGGCGACGAACTCGGCGGCTTTGGCGTCACGCGCCGCGGCGGCGGCGGCCAGCGGATGCTCGGCGGCAACGGCCAGGAAGGACATGCCGAACAGCGTGTCCGGGCGCGTCGTGAAGACCTCGACATCCGCCATGCCATCGACCGCGGCGGAGAGCGCGAAGCGCACCCGCGCGCCCTCGCTGCGGCCGATCCAGTTGGACTGCATCAGCTTCACGCGCTCAGGCCAGCGATCGAGCCCGCCCAGCGCCTCCAGCAATTCCGGCGCGAACTTCGTGATGGCGAGGAACCACTGCGAGAGCTTCTTCTTCTCGACCAGCGCGCCCGACCGCCAGCCGCGTCCGTCGATCACCTGTTCGTTGGCCAGCACGGTGCCGTCCACCGGATCCCAGTTCACCCAGGATTCCTTGCGCTCGACCAGGCCGGCCTTCCAGAAGTCGAGGAACAGGCTCTGCTGCTGGCCGTAATATTCCGGGTCGCAGGTGGCGAATTCGCGCGCCCATTCCAGCGACAGGCCCATGCGCTTCAGCTCGTCGCGCATGTTGGCGATGTTCTGGTAGGTCCAGGCGGCGGGATGCACGCCGCGCTCGCGCGCCGCGTTCTCGGCCGGCAGGCCGAAGGCGTCCCAGCCCATCGGATGCATCACCAGGTGGCCGCGCGCGCGCTTATAGCGCGCCACCACGTCGCCGAGGGTGTAGTTGCGCACATGCCCCATGTGGATCTTGCCGGAGGGGTAGGGGAACATCTCCAGCACGTAGTACTTGGGCTTGTCCGAAGTGCTGTCGGCGGCGAAGAGCCTGCGCTCGCGCCACTCGTCCTGCCATTTCCGCTCGATCGCCGCCGGGTCGTACTTGCCTATGGCCATGGGATGTCGCTGCCTTGTTCGCTCTGGTTCGCTGATTACAAAGTCCACTCGCGGCCGTGGCTGTCGGTGAGCACGGCTTTGGAGCCTATCTTCAACTGCATGCCGTGGTTGGCCGTGAGGTATGCGTTTATCGAGCCCGGCCCGGAGTGCAGGTGGCCGTCGAGGCGTTCCTCGCTCAGGCCCAGGGCTTCGATCATGCCGGTCCTGTCGAGCCTTTGGGGCGCATTAAAGCCTTCCTGCTTCAGATAGGCCAGGGCCAGCGGATCGCCCAGATAGCCCAGGATGCCCATGACGATGCGGTAGGCGGAGGTCTTCTCCGACGTGGGCATCTGCATGAGGGCCTTCATGAGGATTTTTCTGGCCGTCTCGAAATCGCCCTTGTCCGCCTTGCGGACCTCCCGCGGCTTGGGCCTGCCGGGAGCCCTCTCGGCGAGGCTCTCGGGCGCGCCCGTCCTGCCGGCCAGCTCGCCCGTGTCCACGGCCTTGGCCGCGGCGTCGAGGATGCCGTTCACGAAGTTGCGCGAGTTCTCGTCGCCGAACTCCTTGGCCAGCTCCACGGCCTCGTTGATGGCCACCTTGATCGGGATGTCCGGCCGGTGCAGGATCTCGTGCATGCCCAGGCGCAGGATGGTCAGGTCAACCTTGGCGATGCGCGTGATCTTCCAGTGCTGGGAGAAGCGCCCGATGACGCCGTCCAGCTCGGCCTTGGCCTTCCAGGCGCCCTGCACGAGCTCCCAGGCGAAGTCTTCGGCCCGCTCGTCCAGCTTGCCCTGGCGCTCGGGCCGGGGATACTCGGCATAGGCCCTGCGCAGGGCGTCGAGGCCGTCCGCGCCGGTGAAGTCGAGGCCGTAGAGGATCTGAAAGGCCTTCTCGCGGGCGACGCGCCGGGAACTCTTCTTCTTTTCGGACATGCGGCTACAGCTGCTCCAGGACGCGCACGGTCTCCAACACGGCGGCCGCGGCCTCCACGCCCTTGTTGCCGGCCTTGCTGCCCGCGCGCTCGATGGCCTGCTCCAGGGTGTCCGTGGTCAGCACGCCGAAGCCCATGGGCACGCCGGTCTCCATGGCCGCCATGGCGATGCCCTTGGCGCACTCGCCGGCCACGTAGTCGAAGTGCGGCGTGGAGCCGCGGATGACCGCGCCCAGGCAGATCACGCCGTCATAGGCCTTGGAGGCCGCGAGCTTGCGGGCCACCAGCGGCAGCTCGAAGGCGCCGGGCAGCTTGACCAGGGTCAGGTCTTCCTTGGCCGCGCCGTGGCGCACGAGGTAATCCACGGCCCCGCCCACCAGGCGGTCCACGATGAAGTCGTTGAAGCGGGTGGCCACGATGGCGAACTTGAGGCCGCGCGCTTCCAGGCGGCCCTCGACTGTCTTGACGCTCTGCATGCTACGCTCCGCTCGTTTCAGTGGTCTTCAGCTCCAGAAGGTGGCCCAGCTTGGCCTTCTTGGTCTGCAGATAGAACAGGTTCTGCTCGCAGGCCGACATCTCGATGGGCACACGCTCGACGATCTCCAGGCCGTAGCCTTCCAGACCCACGATCTTCTTGGGATTGTTGGTCATGATGCGCATCTTGCGCACGCCCAGGGCCACGAGGATCTGCGCGCCCGTGCCGTACTCGCGCAGGTCGGCCTTGAAGCCGAGCTTCTCGTTGGCCTCGACCGTGTCCAGGCCCTTGTCCTGCAAGTGGTAGGCCTTGATCTTGTTGCCCAGGCCGATGCCGCGGCCCTCCTGGCGCATGTACAGGAGCACGCCGCGCCCTTCGGCCTCCATCATGCGCATGGCGCTCTGGAGCTGGCCTCCGCAGTCGCAGCGCGCCGAGCCGAACACGTCGCCGGTCAGGCATTCGGAATGCACGCGCACGAGCACGGGCTCGCCGCTGCCCACGTCGCCCTTGCTCAGGGCGATGTGCTCCTTGCCGTCGATGTCCGAGCGGAAGGCGTGGATGATCCAGTCGCCGGCATGGCAGGTCGGCAGGTGGGCGTCGCCGACCTTCTGCACCGAGAGGTTGCCGAAGCGCATGCGGTAGCGGATCAGCTCGGCGATGGTGGCGATCTTCATGTCGTGCTTGCGCGCGAACTCGATGAGGTCGGGCATGCGGGCCATGTTGCCGTCCTCGCGCATGATCTCGCAGATGACCGCGGCGCTCTTGAGGCCGGCCAGCTTGGCCAGATCCACCGAGCCCTCGGTCTGGCCGGCGCGCACGAGCACGCCGCCCTCGCGGGCGCGCAGCGGGAAGACGTGGCCGGGCGTGACCAGGTCGTCGGGCTTCACGTCGTCGGCGACGGCCGTGAGGATGGTCGTGGCCCGGTCATAGGCCGAGATGCCCGTGGTCACGCCCTTGCGGGCCTCCACGGACACGGTGAAGTTCGTGCCGAAGCCCGACTCGTTCTTGCGCGTCATCATGGGCAGCTGGAGCTGCTCCACGCGGTCGGGCGACAGGGACAGGCAGATCAGCCCGCGGCCGTGGGTGGCCATGAAGTTGATGATCTCGGGCGTGACGTGCTCGGCCGCGATGGTCAGGTCGCCCTCGTTCTCGCGGTCCTCGTCGTCCACCAGGATGATCATCCGCCCCTTGCGGATCTCTTCGATGGCTTCCTCGCTGGAAACCAGAAACGGATTGTCGGTCATTGTGCTCTCCACTGGATGGGACCGCACGGGAACCCGCGCGGGAACCGCGAACATTACCCGGAATCGCCGGGGTTGAAAAGCGGAACCGGCCCAGGGGGCCGCGCCGGCCCTCAGAATCCGTGCCGTCGCAGAAACTCCTCGTCGATGCCCGACGGTTTGGCAGCGGCCTTGCTCCCCTCGGCATACGGCGCGACCATGCGCTGCACGTACTTGCCGATGAGGTCGGTCTCCATGTTCACGGCCCGGCCCGGCGACCAGTCCAGGATGGTCGTCTGGCGCTGGGTCTCGGGAATGATGTTCACGCTCAGGAAGTCCGGGCCGCACGCGTTGACCGTCAGGCTGATGCCGTCCAGGGCCACGGAGCCCTTCTCGACCACGAGCGGCCCGTGCTCGGCCGGGAAGCGCAGGGTGTACTGCTTCGATTCGCCCGCCGGGCTCACGGAGTCAACCTCGGCGAGGCAGTCCACGTGACCGCTGACCAGATGGCCGCCCAGGCGGTCGCCGAAGGCCAGGGCGCGCTCCAGGTTGACCCGCGAGCCGGGGCGCAGCTTGCCCAGGTTCGTGCGGCTCATGGTCTCGGCCGAGGCGTAGGCCGTGAACGCCGCGCCGCTCCACGTCTCCACGGTCAGGCACACGCCGTTGACCGCGATGGACTCGCCGATGCGCACGGCGTCCGGCCCGAACTGCGGCCCCATGTGCAGGGCGATGCGCAGGCGTGTCTCGGCTCCGCGCCCTTCGACGGCCTCGACGCGGCCAAGGCCCTGGATGAGTCCGGTGAACATCGATCTACTCTCCAACCGCCCCGACGTGGGGCCGCAGCGTTATCTCCAGATCCCGGCCCGAGGCCTCCGTGCGCAGCACGCGCCACTCCAGGGCCTCGGCCATGGACTCCACGCTGCGGCCCAGGAAGGCCGCGGGCGCGCGCTCGTCGCCCAGCACGCGCGGAGCCAGGAAAACCTTCAGCTCGTCGCAGGCCTCCTGAAGGGCCAGGCTCATGGCCATGCGGCCGCCGCCCTCGCAGAGCACGTAATGGCCGCCGGCCTCGCGCATGAACAATTCCAACCCCGCCTTGAGCTCCAGGCCGCCGGCCGGGTGCTCGGGCAGGCCCCACACGCGGCAGCCCATGTCGCCCAGGCGGCTGGCGGTGTCGGAGCGCGCGGCGTTCTCGGTAGTCCAGAAGATGAGTTCGCTTGGCCGTTCGCGCAAGAGGTAAAAACTCGCGCTTATGCCCGTGAGCTTGCGCGTGGCCACGATGGCCAGGGGCCGCTTGACCTGCTCGCCCTCGACCGGCGCGAGCCGGCAGGTCAGGCGCGGGTCGTCGGCGCGCAATGTGCCGCCGCCGATGAGCACCGCGTCCGAGCGGCCGCGCAACCGCTGCACGCGGCAATGCGACTCCGGGCCGCTCACGGCCTCGGGCTTGCGGGCCGGCCCGCCGATCTTGCCGTCCAGGGTCATGGCCAGCTTGAGCGTGCACCAGGCCCGGCCCTGGGTCTTCCAGAGCATGAAGTCCGCGATGGCCTCGCGGCACTCCTGCTCCAGGATGCCGACCTCGACCTGCACGCCCCTGGAGCGCAGGAGCTCCGCGCCGCCGCCGGCCACGTGCGGGTTGGGGTCGGCGCAGCCCACGAAGACACGCCTGATCCCGGCTTCGAGCACGCCCTCGGTGCACGGCGGGGTCTTGCCGTGGTGGTTGCACGGCTCCAGGGTCACATACATGTCGCAGGCCGTGGTATCCACGCCCTTGGCGCGGGCGTCGGCGATGGCCTCGCGCTCGGCGTGCGGCCCGCCGTGGATCTTGTGCCAGCCCTCGGCCACGATGCGGCCGCCTTGCACGAGCACCGCGCCCACGCACGGATTGGGGGCCGTGAAACCCCGCGCCCGCTCGGCCAGCTCCAGGGCCCGGCGCATGAATGGTGCGCGATCAGCCACGGGTCATCTCCAACAGGCCGTACTTGACGCCGGCCTCGTCCATCATGCCCTGGGACAGTTCGTCAGGATAGGCCTCGGCGAAGACGATCTCCTTCACACCCACGTTGATGAGCATCTTGGTGCAGATGAGGCAGGGCTGGGTCGTGCAGTAGATCGTCGCGCCCGAGATGTTCACGCCGTGCGTGGCGGCCTGGATGATCACGTTCTGCTCGGCGTGCAGCCCCCGGCACAATTCATGGCGCTGGCCCGAGGGGATGCCCATCCTCTCGCGCAGGCAGCCGACCTCCTCGCAGTGGGCCAGGCCCGACGGCACGCCGTTGTAGCCCGTGGCCGCGATGCGCTTGTCCTTGACCGCGATGGCCCCGACCTTGCGGCGCAGGCAGGTGCTGCGCTCGGCCACGAGGTAGGCGATCTTCATGAAGTACTCGGGCCAGGGCAGGCGTGGGGTCATGGGCATCTCCAAAGAAAAAACAACGGCCGGGCCGACTGTCCCGGCCGCTGTGGGCATTCTTACCTTATATTACCACGCAAATATAGGATACTGCCGCGCAAAAACGTCCACCCGCTTCTTGATGTCAGCGAGCTGCGTGTCATTGCCGACACTGGCCAGCGCCTCGACGATCCATGCGCCGACCTGCTCCATCTCCTGCTCCTTCATGCCGCGCGTCGTCAATGCCGGGGTGCCCACGCGGAAGCCGGAGGTCACGAAGGGCGAGCGGGTCTCGAAGGGCACGGTGTTCTTGTTGACCGTGATGCCGGCCTTGTCCAGGGAGACCTCGGCGTCCTTGCCCGTGATCTCCTTGTCGGTCAGGTCCACGAGCATGAGGTGGTTGTCCGTGCCGCCGGACACGAGCTTGTAGCCCGCGTCGGTCAGGGTCTTGGCCAGGACCTTGGCGTTCGTGACGACCTGCTCCTGGTAGGTCTTGAACCTGGGGGAGAGCGCCTCGCCGAAGGCCACGGCCTTGGAGGCGATGACGTGCATGAGCGGTCCGCCCTGGATGCCGGGGAAGATCTGGGAATTGAGCGTCTTGCCGAACTCCTCGGAGGACAGGATCATGCCGCCGCGCGGGCCGCGCAGGGTCTTGTGCGTCGTGGTCGTGGTGTAGTGCGCGTGCCCGACGCAGTTCGGATGCACGCCCGCGGCGATGAGGCCGGCGATGTGGGCCATGTCGACCATGAGCTTGGCGCCCACGGAGTCGGCGATGGCGCGGAAGCGGGGGAAGTCCAGGGTGCGCGGATAGGCCGACGCGCCGGCGATGATCATCCTGGGCTTGTGCTCGTCGGCCAGGCGCTGGACCTCGTCATAGTCGATGCAGCCGGTCTCGCGGGACACGCCGTAGGAGACGATCTTGTAGAGCCGGCCCGAGAAGTTGACCGGGGAGCCGTGGGTCAGGTGGCCGCCGTGGGACAGGTTCATGCCGAGCACCGTGTCGCCGGGCTGAAGCGCGCCGAAGTACACGGCCATGTTGGCCTGGGAGCCGGAGTGGGGCTGCACGTTGGCGTACTCGGCGCCGAAGAGCTTCTTGGCCCGCTCGATGGCCAGGTTCTCGGCCATGTCCACGAACTCGCAGCCGCCGTAGTAGCGCTTGCCGGGATAGCCCTCGGCGTACTTGTGGGTCAGCACGCTGCCAAGGGCCTGGCGCACGGCCGTGGAGGTGAAATTCTCGGAGGCGATGAGCTCCAGGCCGCTGACCTGGCGATCGCATTCAAGGCTGATGGCCCTGGCAAGTTCCGGGTCCTGCATGAGGAGTTCTTCCATGGTCTTCCCCTTTATTGAAAGAGCGTCTCGCGTTGGCCGCTCCGGCGCCTGGCGCGGGAGGGCCGGCTCTGGGAGCGGAAAAGGCGCGGAGGCCGTGGCCCCCGCGCGCTATGCGTCGTACTTCTTGAGCAGGACGGAGCAGTTGGTTCCGCCGAAGCCGAAGGAGTTGCTCAGGGCGTAGCGCATGTCGAGCTTACGCGGCGCGCCCGTGACGCAATCCAGATCCATGTTCGGGTCCGGATTTTCCAGGTTGATGGTCGGCGGAATGATGCCCTCTGCCAGGCCCTTGACCGCGATGGCCGTCTCCACGCCGCCGGCCGCGCCGAGCAAATGGCCGAAGAGCGACTTGTTGGCGGTCAGGGCGATCTTGGGGGCGTGTTCGCCGAACACGGTCTTGATGGCCTTGATCTCGCACATGTCGCCCGCGGGCGTGGACGTGGCGTGACAGTTGATGTGCTCGACATCGGAAGGCTGCATGCCGGCCTCCTTGAGGGCCGCGCGCATGGAGCGGGCCATGCCGTCGCCATCCTCGGGCGGCGCGGCCATGTGGTAGGCGTCCGCCGAGGCGCCGAAGCCCACGACTTCACCGTAGATCCTGGCGCCGCGAGCCTTGGCGGACTCCAGGGACTCCAGGAGCAAGAGGCCGCAGCCCTCGCCCATGACGAAGCCGTCGCGGTCGCGGTCAAAGGGCCGGGAGGCGCGCTCGGGTTCGCTGTTGCGCGTGGACAGGGCCTTCATGGCGTTGAAGCCCGCGATGCCCAGGGGCGAGACGGTCGACTCGGCTCCGCCGCAGATGATGGCGTCGGCGCGGCCGAGCTTGATGTCCGTGTAGGCGTAGCCGATGGCATGCAGGCCCGAAGCGCAGGCCGTGGTCGCGCACAGGTTGGGGCCGCGCGCGCCGCACATGATGGAGACTTGCCCGGCAGCCATGTTGGCTATGATGATCGGGATGAAGAACGGCGTGATGCGCTTGGGGCCGGCGCTGAGGAGCTTTGAGTGGTTCTCCTCGATGGTGTCCAGGCCGCCGAGGCCCACGCCGATCATGGTGCCCACGCGGTCGGCGTTGGCCGGCGTGATCTCGTAGCTGGCGTCGTCGAGGAGCATGCGCGCGCAGGCCACGGCATACTGGGTGAACTTCTCCATCCTGCGGGCCTGCTTGATGTCCATGTACTTGCAGGGGTCGAAGTCCTTGACCGAGGCCGCGATCTTGGTGGCGAAGTTCGAGGTGTCGAACTGTGTGATGGGCCCCACGCCGGACTTGCCGGCCAGCATGTTGCGCCAGGTCGTCTCCAGGTCGTTGCCTATGGGCGTTATGGTCGAGAGCCCGGTGACGACCACCCTGTTTCCGATCATGTGGAATCCCTTCGGATGGATTATGGCCAAAAGAAAAGCGAGCGTCTCACGCGCCGTAAGCGGCCGTAAGACGCCCGAAACCGTGCATGAAGCAGCGTCCGCGAACGGAGGCTACTGCTTGGACTGGATATAGGAAACGGCGTCCTTGACCTTGAGGATCTTCTGGGCGTCCTCGTCGTCGATCTCGATGCCGAACTCCTCCTCCATGGCCATGATCAGCTCGGTGAGGTCCAGGGAATCGGCGCCCAGATCGTCCACGAAGGAGGCCTCGGGCTTCACTTCCTCGGCGGAAACGCCAAGCTGGTCCACGATGATCTCTTTGACTTTCGCTTCAACGGACATGGTCCCTCCAACATTCTCAGGCTGTGTTTGCAGTTACATGTACATGCCACCGTTCACGGCCAGAACCTGGCCCGTGACGTAGCCGGCGCCTTCCGAGGCCAGGTAGGACACCGCGGCCGCGATGTCCGAGGCCTGCCCGAGACGCTTCAGCGGGATGCGCTCAAGCAGGGCCTCCCGGACCTTGTCCGGAAGCACGGCGGTCATGTCGGTGGCAATGAACCCGGGTGTCACGGCGTTGACCGTGATGTTGCGGCTGGCGAGCTCCAGGGCCGCGCTCTTGGTCAGGCCGATGAGGCCCGCTTTGGCCGCGGCGTAGTTGGCCTGGCCGGCGTTGCCGGACTGGCCGACCACGGAGGAGATATTGATGATCCGGCCCTCGCGCTGGCGGGTCATGATCTTGGTCGCTTCGCGCAGGAAGGTGAAGGCGCCCGTGAGGTTGACCTCCAGGACCTTGTCCCAGTCCTCGTCCTTCATGCGCATGATGAGCCCGTCGCGCGTGATGCCGGCGTTGTTCACCAGGACCTTGAGCAGGACCTTGTCCTTGATCTCCTCGGCGAAGAAGCGGGTCACGGCCTCGCGGTCGGCCGAGTCGAGCTGGAAGGCCCTGGCCTTGCCGCCCGCGGCGGTGATCTCGGACACGACCTCCTGGGCCAGCTCGGGCTTGCTCACATAGGTCAGGAAGATCTGGAAGCCGTCGGCCGCCAGGCGCCTTGCGATATCCTTGCCGATACCTCGGGAGCCGCCGGTGACAAGGGCGGTTTGCATAAGCTCGCTCATGTCTGGATTTATTTTCCTTGTCGAAACAATTGCCCTGGATTTACTAGCCGAAACTCGGCTCGACTGCAATGCATTCCTGACCGGCCCGGCTAGGGCGTTTGCTTTTGAAAATACTTCGCAAGCCATGCGTCGGCACGGCTTGCCGCCGCGTGGGCGTGGGCGCTATCCGCTTGCGCCATCGACGCCGGGGCGAGCGTCTCGAATCAATCAGCCCTAGAAGCGCAGCAGGGCCGCGCCCCAGGTGAAGCCGCCGCCGAAGGCCGCCAGGAGAACCAGATCGCCCTGCTTGACGAAGCCGCCCTCGATGGCCTCGGTCAGGGCGATGGGCACGCTGGCCGCCGAGGTGTTGCCGTAGCGGCCCACGTTGACGAATATTTTCTCGCCGGGAATGCCGAGCTTCTTGCCCACGTGCTCGATGATGCGCTCGTTGGCCTGGTGCGGGACGCAGGCATCCACCTGCTCCACGGACAGGCCGTTGCGGTCGAGGATCTCGCGGGACACGGACTCCATGGCGCGCACGGCGTGCTTGAACACGTCGCGGCCCTGCATCTGAACGAAGAAGTCCTCGCCCACGGCTTCCCCCAGCTTGTAGGGCCGGGCCGAGCCGCCGCCGAGAATGGTCAGGAAGTCGCCCATGGCGCCGTCGCTACGCAGGACGATGTCCTCGATCCTGCCGGAGCCTGGGCGCGGCTTGCCGGAGACGATCGCCGCGCCCGCGCCGTCGCCGAAGAGAACGCAGGTGGACCGGTCGCTCCAGTTGACGCGCGAGGAGAGCACCTCGGTAGCGGCCACGAGCACCACGGCCTCGGGATGCAGGGCCAGGATGGCGCGGGCCGTCTCCAGGCCGTAGAGGAAGCCGGAGCAGGCCGCGTTGAGGTCCATGGCCATGACCCCGGAGAGGCCCAGCTTGTGCTCCAGCACGCAGGCGGCGGACGGAGTGTAGCTGTCCGGCGTGATGGTCGGGCAGATGACGTGCGTGAGTTCAGCGGGTTGCACGCCGGCCGCCGCCAGGGCCTTGAGCGAGGCCGCCAGCGCCAGGTCCGAGGCCCGTGCGCCGGGCTCGACCACGCGCCGCTCGCGGATGCCGGTGCGGCTGGTGATCCACTCGTCGTTGGTATCGACCAGCTTTTCCAGGTCTTGATTGGTCAGGACCTTTTCCGGAACGTGGAAGCCGAGTCCGAGGATATGGGCGGAACTGGGAGTGGTCATGTATTTTGTGCTGTACTCTGGTTCGCGCCGCTCGCGCGGCATGCAGGGTAAGGCCTGATTACTGGCTCTGGTCCTGGATCGCGGCGGCGCGACTGCGCAGGAACATGGTCAATTCCTCGTTGCGCGACAGCGCGCGGACAAGACGCCCGTTGGCGTCGTTCTCCATGAACGTGCCGGCCATCTCCACGGCGCTGTTGATGGCTTTCATGTTCGAGGAGCCGTGACAGACGATGACGATGCCGGTCAGGCCCAGGAGCGGGGCGCCGCCGTACTCGGCGTAGTCGGTCAGGCGCTTGAAGCGCTTGAGCGCGCCGATGGCCAGCACGGTGCCCAGCTTGGACAGAATGCCCCGGGTCAGCTCGCCCTTGAGCATGCGGCCCATGGACGAGGCCAAGCCCTCGGACAGCTTGAGGGCCACGTTGCCCACGAAGCCGTCGCAGACGACCACGTCCACCTCGCCGGTGAAGATGTCCCTGCCTTCCACGTTGCCCACGAAGTTGAGCGAGGACTTGCGAAAGATGTCATAGGCTTCCTTGACCTGGGTATTGCCCTTGCCCTCTTCCTCGCCGATGGACAGGATGCCCACGCGCGGCTTCTCGCAGCCCAGCACGGTCTTGGCGAGCACGTCGGCCATGAGTCCGAACTGGAAGAGGTGAAAAGGCTTGGCGTCCACGTTGGCGCCCACGTCGATGAGCACCATGGGCTTCTGCTCGGTGGGCAGGATGCTGGCCAGGGCAGGTCGCTCCACGCCCTCGATGCGGCCCAGGACGAACATGCCGCAGGCCAGGGTGGCGCCGGAGTTGCCGGCGCTGACCACGCCGTCGGCGCGGCCTTCCTTGACCAGGCGGCAGGCCACGTGGATGGAGGAGTCCTTCTTGCGGCGCAGGATTTCGGAAGGCTTGTCCTCCATGGACACCACCTGGCTCGCGGGGACTACTTCTATGGATAGATTCTTGGTGGGGTGCTTGGCCAGCTCCGCTTCGATCTGGGCCGGATCGCCGACCAGCAGGAGCGACAGGCCATTGGCCCTGGCGGCGGCGAGGGCCCCCGGCACGATGACCGAAGGCCCGAAATCGCCGCCCATGGCGTCCACGGCGATGCGCGGATTATTCGTTGGCATCGGTTTTGTCGGCGCTCCTGAGCATCTGACGACCCTTGTACGTGCCGCAGCTCGGGCAGATCCTGTGAGACAGGGTGGGCTCGCCGCACTGGCAGAGGATCACGTTGGGAATCGCCACGTGGTCGTGGGAGCGACGCATGCCGATCTTGGACTTGGATGTTCTATACTTGGGTACAGCCATGACTCGCCTCTCTTGATTGTTGGGGTCCTGGGCCTAGCCCTTTTTCTCGACCTTCAGGCCGCGCAGGGCCTCCAGGCGCGGATCGCCCTCCTCGGCGGGGCACTCGCAGTCCTCGGCGTTGAGGTTCCTTCCGCACTTGGGGCACAGGCCCTTGCAGTACTTCGAGCACAAAAGTTTCACCGGGAGATTGAGCGAGAACTCCGCCCAGAGCATCTCGGCCGGGTTGAGCTCCATATGGTCGCCCTCCCGGCGCAGAAATGAACTCTGCTCGGCTTCGGCCCCGCCAGGAGCCTCCTCGTAGAGATCAATGGGCAGATCCACCAGATGCTCCACGTCGCCCGCGCAACGCGAGCATTCGAGGATCACCGAGCCGGTGAGCCGGCCCCGGACCAGAACGCCGCCTTTCTGCGGAAGCACGGTGAAGGTCGCTTCCAGCGGCCTGCCTGGCTTGATGGACAGGCGAAATTCCCGCCAGTAGGCCTCCCAGGCGGACTGGTCCGAAAACGAAAACTCCCGGCCTTCGGCCGGGATGTCCTTGAGTGAAAGCCAATAGCCAGCCATAATTCCTCGCAAGGGAGCCATCTATTGTGAACACGCCCCTTTGTCAAGGACAGAAGGGATTGCCAAAACAAAAAAAAGACTATAAGGAAGCATGTTCCTCGCGCAAGCACAAAAAGCGGCTGCCGAAGATCCTCCCAGCCGGCGGGATACGGACGAAGCCGAAAAGAATGACATTTCGCAACACTTGAGGAGGCGTTTCTCATGTCCAAGAAGTGCGAGATCTGCGAAAAGCATCGTAGCGTGGGCCACAGCGTGAGCCACGCGAACAACAAGACCAAGCGCGTCTTCCAGCCCAACCTGCAAAAGGTTCGCGTGCAACTGCCCTCGGGCGAGGTCACGCGCATGACCGTCTGCACCCGCTGCATCCGCTCCGGCAAGGTGACCAAACCCGCGGCTTAGCGGCGATCGTTTCGCGCGCAAGGCCCCGGCTCCCGCAAGGAGCCGGGGCCTTCCTTGTTGGGTTGCCGGAAAATCCATCCTGACTTTTCAGCTCAGCGCTGGTCGAGCCTAGTTTAATCAGCGCATGCGGACGCCGCGCATGCGACGGGTGCTCTGGCCCGCGGCCTGGTTTTCAACAGCCCGCTTGCAACTTCCTGTCGAAAGCCCCTTGGAGCTTGGCGCGGACGGCGCGCGGCACTCGCAAGCAGATGCCATGCCGGGCGGGATTGACTTCACTTCCCCCTTCTCCTGCCTTGCCCGCGACCCATGCGCCACGCCGCGCATGGATGCTTCGGCCGATCCCGTATTCATTCCCCTGCACGCCTTTCTCGACCGGACCAGCCGCCAGCGCGCCGTCTGACGTTTTTCCCGGCCGCCGCGTGGCGGGATGCGCGGTCTTGGGGCCTGGAACGGACTCCATGGCCATGCGCGCGCGGCCCCGAGCATCTTCAGCGCACTGGAAAAGAATCATTTTGGCTTGTCCAAAAGCGCCGGACTCATGTATATTGGCCGGCGTGGCCTGTCTTCGGCCTCGGGCCGAAGCCGATCAGGGAACATGCATGCGCGGCCTCGCGCAAGGAAGAGCCGTTTGGCGGCAGCAGGGGAATAGATAGCATGAACGCGCACATCTTCGTCATCGGTCCCGGAACGATCCAGAACCGCATGCTCGTCAAGTACATCGCCGACCAGACGGGCGCCTTGAGCGAATGCCGCAGGGACTACGGCCAGGGCGACCCGCTCCCTGCCGCCGAGAACAAGCCCCTGCTCCTGCTCTGGGACTGCCTGAGCAACAACCTGGCGCGTTTCTGGGCCCTGTGCTCGCAGCGCGTGGGGCCCGCGTCCGGGCCGTGCATGGCCCTGATCAACGCCCCGCGCGAGCAGGACCTGGAGATGCAGGCCCTGCGCAACGGCGCGGACGGGCTGTTCCGCGAAAGCGAGTCCCTGGACCACCTGACCGCCGGCATCGGGGCTCTGCTGCGGGGCGACCTGTGGTATTCGCGGGATGTGCTCGCGCGCTTCGTGCGCGAGGAGCGCAAGGTCAGGCCGGAGCCCAGGCAGCTCTCCAATGCCTCGTCCCTGACCGCCAGGGAGCGGCAGGTTCTGGAATACATCGCCGCGGGCGCGAGCAACGAGGAGATCGCCAAACGCCTCTTCATCAGCCCCAGCACGGTCAAGACCCACGCCTACAACATATACGCCAAGATCAGCGTGCCCAATCGCATCCAGGCCGCGCTTTGGGCGGTGCAGAACCTCTAGAGGATTTGCTTTTGAAAATGCTCTGCAAGCCATGCCGACGCATGGCTTGCCGCCGCGTGGGCATAGGCGCGATTCACTTGCGCGGTCAACGCCGGAGCGAGCGCCTCAAAGTCAAACTCTAGAGCGATTTGCAAATCAATTGAGAGAGGGTGAGGCCCTCTCCCGGTGGAGCCGCGGGACTACGACCGCCGGGCGAGCCGCGTCCGGCGATAATTACGCCATACGGCGGAGGGCTGCCGCTTGGCATTTGCCACTCCGGGCCAATGGGCGGACGCGCGCCGATCCCGTAGGAATGCATGCAGGGCGAATGGTGAATTGCAAGGCCTGCGCCGGCCCGGAGGGGGACATGCATGCTGGATGGAGCCGCTGATCTGCTGCTGGAGCGGCAGGAAGAACGCCGACACGACACAGGCCTGCCGGAGCCCCGGATACGGGTGCAGTGCGCAAGCAGGCTCGCCGAGCTCGACGCGCACGCCGAGGCCTGGGACAGACTGGCCTATTTCGCTCCGCAGCGGGCGCCGATGCTCTCGCACGCCTGGGTCAGCTCCTACCTGGAGCATCTGCTCAAGCCCGGCGAGAGCTGGTTCTGCCTGCTGGCCTACGCCGGCCCGGATCTGCTCGGCGTGCTGCCGGTGGTGAGCTCTTCTGGGCGGTCCGTCCTCGCAAGGGGCAAGCTGTGTCACGCCCCGGACGACCTGGATGTCTGGACCGGGGACATGCTCGCCGCCAAGGGCCGGGGGCGGGAGGTCGCCGCGGCTCTGCTGGACGAGTTCACGCGCCTGAGGCCGGACTATGCGGCCCTCAAGCTCAACAAGCTGCCTCCTGGCTCTCAGTCCCCGCACATCATCGAGGACGGCTTCGGCGGGCGCCGGGTCCTCGGGGAGCCGGCCGGTCAGGGGGCGTTCCTGCGCATCGGTGGGAGCCACAAAGACTACATCAAGTCCTTGTCCGCGAATTTCAAGAGCAACCTGAAACGGGCCAACAAACGGCTAGCCGGCCTTGGCGGGGTCGAAACCCACTTCCTGACGGGCGAGGCCCCGAGCGGGGAGCACATGCGCCTGTTCTTCGATCTGGAGGCCTCGGGCTGGAAGGGGCGGGCCGGGAGCGCCATACTGTCCTGCGAGCGCCACACGGCCTTCTTCAGCACCCTGGTCCGTCGGCTGCGCGCACGCGGCATGCTCGAATGGCACCTGCTCCAGGCCGGGGGAAAGCTCATCGCCGGGCACCTCGCCGTACGGACCCACAACAAACTGACGATCTGGAAGCTGGCCTACGACGAGGAGCTGTCCCAGTGCGCGCCGGGAAACATGCTCTTCGAGCGGCTCGTGCACAGGTCGTATGCCGAGGGCGGGGTGGACGAGATCGACCTGGTCAGCGATTTCGCCTGGTACTCCAAGTGGCGCATGGAGAGGAGGCCTTACCGCAACCTGATCATCAGCCCTCCCGAGTTGACGCCCTACCTCGGCAACCTGGCCGCGCTCAAGGCCAGGGCAGGGCTCAGGCGGCTGAAGGAGGAGGTCAAGAAGTCGCCCGCGCTCAGCGCGGCGGCCTACCGGGTCCGCGACCTGGCCAGGCGGATCGGGCGCTGACCATTCCGCAGCGATTCGCGACTTGCGCCACTCTCCAATGAATGCGGGGTCCAGGGG
>JAEYTO010000008.1 GCA_023433925.1 Pseudomonadota bacterium
GGCGTTGGGTGGTCGAGCGCTGCTTTGCCTGGGCCACCCGCTTTCGCCGTTTGGTTCGCGATTACGAGCGCTTGCCAGAAACAGTGGCCGGGCTTCACTTCGTGGCCTTTGCCTGCCTTATGCTGGCCAAGGTCGCTACTCTTTTCACGGCGGTTCATAACAGCCTCTATGTCCGAAGTATGCATATGCTGATCCTTGCCTATCCTCTCCTCCGTTGTGATTCGGTTGCTTGGGAACCCAAGTAGGAGCGCTTCGACACCTATGAACAGCATCCGTATTGAGCATTTTCTCCTATTTTCACCGGTCCCGTTCCTCCAAGTCAATAGGCTTCGAAAGGTCGAATTGCAGCCAGCGGCCATGCCCAGCCTGATATAATCCGAGAAATGCTCCTAGAATTGAAGGACTTCAATAATGCCTCAAGCCTGTGATGGCAATTGCTTGGATCTCCTAAAGGGTATCACTCTCATCATTTTTTTGGGGGAAATGTGAAACGGAGATATGCACTCAAGTCCATATCGCTTCCCCCCCGTGAAGGGCTTTCTACCGCCTTGAGGTGTGCGCAACGACGTTAATGCCACAGAAGGCCCAACAAGGGTAAACTGTCTAACTGACTGTTGAAAATCTCTGCGCGCCACACTACGCGACAACCAGGGGGCGGCCCTCCATCCCGCCTGGGCGCTACTTCCGCATGCACTTGGTCGGCTACTTCGAGGGCGGCGCCCTCTCTCGGTTCATCTTCAGTCTGATTCATGCCGCACCAAGCCCATGCGCCTCATGGTCAGCCAAGCCGTCAGGCACAGGCCGCCGCAGCCCGTGCCCAGAAGGCCGATGACTGCCTGCTTGCTCTCCCATTCCAGGGAAACGAGCCACATGGCCACGGCCCCGACCATGAAGAAGGTGAACATGAGCAGGGACGACGCCGCGCCGGCTTCCTGCTTGACCTGCTCCAGGATGAGATTGTTGCTTGGTGGGCGGCTCATGCCGCCCGAGAAGGCGATCACCGCCATGGATAGGGCAAAGCCCCATGGCCCAAACCCTTGCCCGAGCAGCATGCCAAGCCCGCCCAGAAGGATTCCCACGAAGCTTGCCGTGATTAGTGTCTTGGATTCGTAGCCCTTGACCAGGCGCAGGAAGGCGAACGAGCCGGCCATGCTGCACAGAGCGTTGAAGGCGAAGAAGAGGCCGAAGCTCTGCTCGCTGAGCCCGAAGCCCGTGATGTAGATGTGCGAGGATCCGGCGATGAAGCCGAAGAACGGGAGCGTGACCATTGCCATGAGCAGGGTCAAGGCCACGTAAGTCCGGTTCCTTGCCAAGCGCATGTAGGCTCCGGCGACCTGGGCCAGAGAATGGCTCGTTCTGTTGGTTAAGGTTTCCGGGCATCGGCTTACGCCGATAAGCGCGATCACACCCATGAAGGCCTGGGCGTGGAATATCCAGTGCCAGGAGAGCAGGGCCATGATCCAGCCTCCGATGGTCGGCGCGAGCATCGGCGCCAGGGGAACGATGATGCCGAGGTAGGCCAGGACACGCTCGCGGTCCTTGCCGGAGAAGAGGTCTTTGCTCATGGCCAAAGCCAGGGAGGGGCCGGCCGCCGCGCCCGCGCCTTGGAGCGCGCGAAGCAGGACGACGAGCATCACGTTGTTCGCCATGGCGCTCAGGAGGCTGGAGATCACGAAGATTCCCAGGCCGACCATGAGCGGCCGGCGCCGGCCGTAGCGATCCGAGAGCGGGCCATACAGGAGAAGGAAGAAGGCATAGGTCACGATGAAGCCGATCAGGATCAGGTTGATCGTGGCGACCGGCTGTCCCCATGCCGTGGCCAAAGACGGCAGGGCCGGCAGGATCATGTCGATGGACAGGGGAGGGAACGCCGACAGGAGAGCCAGCAGCATTATCATTCCGCGCATTGAATCCTCCGAGTGCTTGGGCGGATGCACGATGAGCCGACCGCCGTGCGCGAGGGCCGGCGGAGTCGAGCGTAGCGCGGCCTTGTCAGGCGCCAGGCAGGCCGCGCTGAAGCTGCCAAGCCAGGTGACCATGCGCCGCCGCCAATTCGCGCCGGGTTTGATCGAGGCCATGAAACGGCAAGGGGCGGCCGCATGCGCGGGAGCAGGCCGCGATAGCATTGTGGGAGGGGCGTGGCAAGGGCATGCCCGGAGGGCTGCTCCGGTCACCCGGTCACGCACGGAGAAGGCGGCATAAGGAGCGCCGGGGCACGC
This sequence comes from Pseudomonadota bacterium, assembly GCA_023433925.1. GTDB lineage: Bacteria > Desulfobacterota > Desulfovibrionia > Desulfovibrionales > Desulfovibrionaceae > Desulfocurvibacter. Next base: position 2,220 of record JAEYTO010000008.1, read on the forward strand.
GCGGCTGGACATCCGCCAGCACCGTCCATGCCGAGCCAGGCGCTGGCCATTCGCCCGAATCTGGTGGGCTGCCCTGGGTGACGGGCAGGCTCATCCGGGAGGGACACGAGACATGAAGCGGTCAGCTCCCGCGCTTGAGCCGCTTGCCGCCTGCCCACAGGCCCACGCCGAGAGCCAGGCCCAGCGCGCCGTAGCTCGCGTAGCGCAGATAGGGCACGGCCATGAAGTTGCTGTGCTTCCAGCCGCCGCTCACGACATTCAGCTCCTCAAGGGACCGGAACAGGTTGCCTGCCTTCGGCTCGGCCTTTTGATCGTGGAAGAAGTGATCCTTGATGATCTGCGGGCCGGCCACTTTCTCGAAGGCGCCGGGCGCCAGGTTGGGCAGGAGGAGCATGAGCCAGCCGACCGGCCCGGCGACCATTTCGCGTCTGGGGCGCTTGGCTAGCTTGACCATGGCCTTGCCGCCCAGCTCGGGATCGTAGACCGGATTGAGGGGCTTGACCTTGATGCCTGAATAGTTGCCCGCATGCTGGAAGAGCGGGGTGTCCATGGACGCCAGCATGAGCGTGCAGACGTGGATGTCCGGCTGGTCCGTAAGCTCCATGCGCAGGGACTGGGATAGACCGACGGCCCCGGATCTGGTCGTGGCGTAGGGCGCGGTCATGGGTTCGCCGCGCTTGCCCACGGGCGACGAGACGTTGATGAGAGTGCCGAATCCTTGGCGGCGGAAGCGAGATATGGCCGCCCGCGCGCCAAAAAGATAGCCGATGAGGTTGACCTCGATGACCCGGCGGATGGCCTCGGGTGGTATCTGATCCAGCCTGCCGAAGGCGGTCACCACGGCATTGTTGATCCAGACATCGATGCGGCCGAAGGCTTCCTCGGCCCGCCCGGCCAGGTTCTCGACATCGTCCTCGCGCGCCATATCGGTGGGCGCGGCCAGGGCTTGGCCGCCCATGTCTTCTATCTCCCGGGCCGTCTCCTCCAGGCTCCTTCTGCCACGCGCGGCGAGCACCACCCTGGCTCCTTCGCGGGCGAAGCGCAAAGCTCCGGAGCGGCCTATGCCCGAGGATGCACCAGTGATGACAACCACCTTGTCCTTCAGGGAGTGATTGCGCATGCGACCTCCTTTTTGCCCATTGTTGTCGCCTGTCAGACGCGCCAGCCAATGGGTCCGGCCAGCATAGAGCTTTTGGGAGTTCGGGCAATCGGACGGAGACGGACAGACTGGCTGGAAAAGAGGACGAGCCAGGGCAATCGTATATGGGTTTTGGGTGGGAACCGATTAATCAAAACCAGCCTCAACGCTGCTCTGGGTGGCGATCTTGGCCGCGTTGAGGCCCAGGTTGACCTGATGAGTGGGACGATTCCCCTGGCCACGAGTCATATGCGATAGCCCTGAGGACGAGCCCCGGCACTCTTTTCATCCTATCGAATTTGAGTTACGAAGTGCGGTCATCGTCATTTTGCAACCGTTGCCCGCGGCAAAGCGCACGATCATCCCCCATGGCCTTTGCCTGCCAAGGGAAGCACGGCCTGAACGAACGCGAGGATGTGCCTTGCGACCGCCAGGGCGGCTCATGACCTGTCGCGGGTCCGACCGGAACGCATTCGGGCGGGCTGATTGCCGATTTTTCACCTCCCATCTAAGCATGGAGCCAGCCGATGGGTTTTTCGCTTTTCCCCAAGACCGTCAAGTTCTACGAGCTCTTCCAGCAGCAGAACCGCAAGCTGCAGAAGGCGGCCAAGTACCTGAACGAGATTTTCCAGGACTTCTCCGACGTCGAGGACAAGACCAAGCACATCAACATCGCCGAGGCCGAGGGCAACCGCGTCTCCCGGGACATAGCCACACAGCTGGCGCTGACCTTCATCACTCCCATCGACCGCGAGGACATCCATGAGATCAATCTGACCCAGGAGCATATTCTCAACCTGCTCAAGGCTATCGCCAACCGCGTGGCCCTCTACGAGGTGTCGCGCATTCGCTATCCGGCCAAGAAGTTGATCGCCAACCTGACGCTGATGATGGAAGAGACGGCGGCGATGCTCAATGCCCTGAGCTGCAAGGGCTGCATCGAGTCGCACGTGGGGCGCATCAAGTCGCTCAAGTATGAGTGCGAGATGATCCTGTTGGTGGCGCTGGCGGAGACCTACGACTGCGAGGAGAAGAGCTTCGACGCCATTCTTGAAGTGGTCAAGTGGACGCACATCTACGACCGCATCGAGCAGACCGTGGACGCCACCGAGCAACTGGTCGACATCCTTGAAGGAGTGATGCTCAAGAATGCCTGATCCCACGACCCTGTTGCTCGGCTTGGTGGTGCTCATCGCCCTGGTGTTCGACTTCACCAACGGGGCTCACGACAGCGCCAACGCCATCGCCACCATCGTCTCCACCAAGGTTCTTTCGCCAAGGACGGCGGTGTTCCTCGCCGCCACGCTCAACATCGCCGGGGCCTTCATCGGCACCAAGGTTGCGTTGACCATCGGCAGCGGCATCGTCAATCCAGAGCTGGTCATGGGCCATCAGTCGCTGGTGCTCACGGCGCTTTTGGGAGCCATCTTCTGGAATCTGCTGACCTGGTACTGGGGACTGCCCTCGTCCTCGTCCCACGCGCTCATTGGCGGGCTCATCGGGTCGAGCGTCATGTATGCCGGCTGGGAAGCTCTCAACTACATGACGATCCTCAAAAAGATCGTTCTGCCCTTGGTGCTTTCGCCGCTGGCCGGATTCCTCTCGGGCTACCTGATCATGCTGGCCCTGTCGTGGTTGTTCGTCCGCGCCCATCCGGCCCGGATCAACCAGACGTTCAAGAAGCTGCAAATCGTCTCCTCGGCGTTCATGGCCACCAGCCACGGCATGAACGACGCACAGAAGACCATGGGCATCATCACCCTGGCGCTGTTCATCTTCCATGCGATTCCCGAGATGCAGGTGCCGAACTGGGTGAAGATTAGCTGCGCGCTGGCCATGGGCTTGGGCACGGCCATGGGCGGCTGGAAGATCGTCAAGACCATGGGGCACAAGATCTTCAAGCTGGAGCCCATCCATGGCTTCGCGGCCGAGACCTCGGCCTCGCTGGTCATCACCGGGGCGTCGTTTCTGGGCGCGCCCATTTCCACCACCCACACCATTTCCACGTCGATCATCGGCGTGGGGGCGTCCAAGCGGCTCTCGGCGGTGCGCTGGGGCGTGGCCGAGTCCATGATCATGGCCTGGGTCATGACCATTCCTGCTTCGGCCGTGGTGGCCGCCTCCTGTTTTCTGGTGCTGGATCTCCTTGGGCTCGCCTTCTAGAACAGTTTGACTTTGAGACGCACGCTCCGGCGTTGGCGGCGCAAGTGAATTGCGCCGCCGCCTACGCGGCAGCAAGCCATGCCGACGTATGGCTTGCAGAGCATTTTCAAAGGCAAAATGCTTCACGCAATTTACAAATGCGAGGCACAGGGCCGCTTTGACAGGATAAGGCCTTATGGATGGAGCCTGGAGAGGCAAGGCCCTCTCGGTCCAAGCACAAGCCGCTCCAGCAAGAAGGCCCCCTGGGCGTTGCTCAGGGGGCCTTTGTCGTCTTTTGATCGAATTTTTTAGCGGGCGATCATGGCCCGCAGAATGTCCGCCGCGCCCTCGGTGCTGTGGCTCACGTCGCGCAGGGCGTCGATGACGTGCAGAAGTTGGTGGATGTCCTTGAAGTCCATGTCGGAGGAGTAGATGGCGGACACGAGATTGTAGCGGAGCTTGGCGACCTTCAAGTGTTGCAGGCGGATGACGTGGATGTGCTCCTTGACCGCCGCGCGGTCGGTCGTGTCGCCGTGCACCAGGGAGATGGTGTCTTTCAGCGCGGGGCGAAGCAGCCTAACGGTCTCTTGGACCTCGGCCATCAGTTGCCCGATTCCCTTGGCGAACTCCGCCGGCACCTCCATGGTCCGCATGCCGAGCCAGGCCAGGGCTTCATGGGCGTTGTCCAGGATGTCGTCCTGCCGGCTGGTGCAGTTCAGGAAGAGCGTTTTGTCCACGGCCATGAACATTCCCGAGGGCAGGTGGTTGCGCACGTGGCGCTTGATCTTGTCGGCCTCGGCCTCAAGGGTGTCCAATTCGGCCATGAGCGCCTGGAAGCCTCGGCCCACGCGATGCAAATAGCCGCTCCACGCTTCGTCCAGCACGGCCATGCCGCGCTCGATGACGTCCAAGTGGGTCAGCAAGCCTTGCATGGGCTCGCGGGAGGGGATTTCGAGGAAGGGGATTCGCAGGCGCATGGCGTTGTCCGGTCAAGATTGTTGCAACATCTATCGCCCTGGCCCGGACTGTTCAAAAGGCGGTCAAGGCGGCGCGCCTGACGCGAGGATGGGAGTCCAGCGTGCCCTGGCCGGCTTTGTAGGGCTACACGCCAGGGCGAGCCCCCTATCCGGGCTTCGGAGCGCAGGCTCCTGTTGTCACGCGCGGAATGGTCCCGAAAGCTGTTGCCGCGTAGGCGCAATTCACTTGCGCCGTCAACGTCGGAGCATGCGTCTCAAAGTCAAACTGCTCTAAGATGGCGGAGAGGGTGGGATTTGAACCCACGTACGGGGTACTAGCCCGTAACCCGATTTCGAGTCGGGCGCGTTACGGCCACTTCGCTACCTCTCCGCGCCGTAAGGAGACAGTTTGTTACGCATGAAGCGCAGCAAGGTCAAGGGGAAAGCGGTTCCCTGGAGCCCTTTCTGCGGCGCAGGAAGAAGCTCTCCAAGGCCTTGCCGCACTCTTCGGCCAGGACGCCTTCCAGGAGCCAGAAACGATGATTGAGAAAAGGCAGGCGCGGGCCCTTGAGCCGCGAGATCACGGCGCCGGCCTTGGGGTCGCGCGCGCCGATGAGCAGGCCGGCGATGCGCGCGTGGACCATGGCGCCGAAGCACATGAGGCACGGCTCCAGGGTCACGGCCAGGATGCAGCCGGTCAGGCGGTAGTTGCCGAGCCTGCGGGCCCCCTCGCGCAGGCAGAGCATCTCGGCGTGGGCCGTGGGGTCCTGGAGGCTCAACGGGGAATTGTGCGCCGCGGCGAGCAGTTCGCCGTCGGCTGAGAGCAGGGCCGCGCCCACGGGCACTTCGCCTTTGCCGCCCGCCAGGTGCGCCTGGCGCAAGGCCACGTCCATGACCTCGCGCCAGGAGGCCCAACCCTCGGGAGGCGTGATCGGGGGCAACGGCTGGGGAATGGCCATGCTGCGGGGCTACTGCGCCTTGAGGTAGCGCACGCCGCCCGCGAGCACGGCGGTGCCAAGCTCGGCCCGCTCCCCGCGAGTCCAGCCAGGGTGGTTGGTCGGGTGGTTGAAACCCTCGGGATGGGGCATGAGCCCGAGGATGCGTCCCGAGGGGTCGGTCAGCCCGGCAATGCCCAGGGGCGAGCCATTGGGATTGTGCGGGTACTCCTCCGTGGGCTCGCCCGTGTCCGGGTGCACGTACTGCAGGGCCACGAGATTTTCGCGCACGACCTTGTCCATGAGCCCCGCATCGCGGAAGACCATCTTGCCTTCGCCGTGGCGCACGGGCAGGGACAGGTCGCTCAAGCCCCTGGTGAACACGCAGGGCGAGGCGGGATTGGCCTTGAGCTGGACCCAGCGGTCCTCGAAGCGGGCCGAGTCGTTGTTGCCCAGGGAGGCCTGGCGCTCGAAGTAGACTCCGTCCACGGCCGGCAGAAGCCCCAGCTTGACCAGGAGCTGGAAGCCGTTGCAGATGCCCAGGATTAGTCCGCCGGCGGCAAAAAACCGCTCAAGCTGGGAGGCGATGGGCTCGCCATCCTCGGCCTTGGCGTACCGCCAGCGCAGGGCGGCGGCCTGGGCCGCGCCCAGGTCGTCCCCGTCGAGGAAGCCGCCAGGGAAGATGAGATAGTTGAACGGGTCGAGACTGATTCGACCGGAGACGAGATCCGAGAAGTAGGCGATGCTCACCTCGTCGGCGCCCGCCTTGCGCACGGCGTAAGCCGATTCCTTCTCGCAGTTGGTCCCATAGCCGGTTATGACAAGGGCTTTCACAAGGGCCACCGTGCGACCTCCGCAATGGTTTCTTGACAGGGGAATCCCGCCTGACTAGCTTGGGCGGGGCTCAGCGGAAGATAAGGAGAGCCGGTTGCCACGTCAACACAAGGCCCGATTCTCCCTCGCTTTCGAGCGACGCGCAGGCGTCGCGGCAGCGGCCGGGAAGAGACCCCAGGTGTCCATTTCCTCGCGGCTGCCTCTTTTTTTTGCCTGCGCAGGGCTCCGGCGCTTCCCTTGCCATGATGTTGCCGATAAACACGTGACTGCGTACTGCCGACCAGCAGAGTAAGGACGGGTGACCATGCAGACCAGATTCATATTCATCACCGGCGGTGTTCTATCCTCCCTGGGCAAGGGATTGGCGGCAGCCTCCATCGGCGCGTTGCTCAAGGCCCGGGGGCTCAAGGTGACCATCCAGAAGCTTGATCCATACATCAACGTGGACCCCGGCACCATGAACCCGTTCCAACACGGCGAAGTCTACGTGACCGAGGATGGCGCCGAGACCGACCTGGACCTGGGCCATTACGAGCGCTACCTCGACGCGCAAATGACCCAGCGCAACAACTTCACCTCGGGCAGCATCTATAACTCGGTCATTACCAAGGAGCGCCGCGGCGACTATCTCGGCGGCACGGTCCAGGTCATTCCGCACATCACCGACGAGATCAAGCGCTGCATCACCGGCGTCGTGACCAACGAGGACGTGTCCATCGTGGAGATCGGCGGCACCGTAGGCGACATCGAGGGCCTGCCTTTCCTGGAGGCCATCCGCCAGCTACGCGGCGACCTGGGCAAGGACAACGTATTGTACATCCACCTGACCCTCGTGCCGTACCTGCGCACGGCCGGGGAGGTGAAAACCAAGCCCACGCAACACAGCGTCAAGGAGCTGCGCTCCATCGGCATTCAGCCCGATATCATCCTCTGCCGCTCCGAAGTCGATCTGAGCAAGGACATCAAGGACAAGATCGCTCTGTTCTGCAACGTGGACAAGGATGCGGTCTTCACGGCCAGGGACGTGAAGAGCATCTACCGGGTGCCGCTCGAGTACTACAGCGAGGGCGTGGACCAGAAGATCGCCATCATGCTGCGCCTGCCGGCCAAGAACGCCGCCCTGGAATCCTGGAAGACCCTCAACCACAAGCTGGAGAATCCCCAGGGCAGGGTGACCATCGGCATCGTCGGCAAGTACGTGGATCTCAGGGAGGCCTACAAGAGCCTGCACGAGGCGCTCGTTCATGGCGGCGTGGCCAACGACGTGGCTGTTGATCTGGTCTACGTCAACTCCGAAGAGGTCAAGCCCAAGAACGCGGCCAAGCTGCTCAAGGATCTGGATGGCATCCTCGTGCCGGGCGGCTTCGGTGCCCGCGGCGTGGAAGGCAAGATCGAGGCCATCCGCTACGCGCGCGAGAATCAGGTGCCCTTCTTCGGCATCTGCCTGGGCATGCAGTGCGCGGTCATCGAGGGCGCCCGCAACGTCCTCGGCCTGGACAAGGCCAACTCCGAGGAGTTCGACATGACCACGCCGCACCCGGTCATCTATCTCATGACCGAGTGGTACGATTTCCGCAGCAAGTGCGTGCAGAAGCGCAAGAAGGATGGCGATAAGGGCGGCACCATGCGCCTGGGCGGGTATCCCTGCGAGGTCAAGCCGGACACCAAGGCCTTCGAGGCCTATCAAGAAACCGCCATCACCGAGCGCCATCGGCACCGCTACGAATTCAACAAGGTCTACCAAAAGCAGTTCGAGGACGCGAACTACATCTTCAGCGGCATGTCGCCCGACGGCGAACTGGTGGAGATCGTCGAGCGTCAGGATCACCCATGGTTCGTGGGCTGCCAGTTCCATCCCGAGTTCAAGTCCAACCCCATGCGGCCGCACCCGCTCTTTCGCGAGTTCATCAAGGCCGCCAAGGCCAGCCAAGGGAAGGGCTCCAGGTAGGGCGCGGACGGCCGGCACGGAATTTTCACCAGCGAGCGGGTAAATGAGTATCGAGGAACGCGCGCGCAAGGTCAGGCTCATCGTCCTTGATTGCGACGGAGTGCTGACCGACGGCGGACTCTGGTATGGCGAGGATGGGCGCATCACCAAGCGCTTCGATGTCCAGGACGGCCTGGGCATCAAGGCGGGACAGCATGCCGGTCTGGAGTTCGCGGTCATCAGCGGGCTTGACCATGCCGGCGTCGCGCGCAGGGTCAAGGAGCTCGGCATAAGGCACTACTTCGCCGGGCACGTGAAGAAGCTGCCCATTCTGGAGTGCCTGTGCGGCGAGTTGGGCATCGGCATGGACCAGATTGCCTACATGGGTGATGATTGGGTGGACATGCTGCCCATGCGGCATGTGGGCCTGCCGCTCGCAGTGCCGGACGCCCAGCCCGAGGTCAGGGAGTTGGCGGCCTGGGTTTCGGCAGCGCCCGGCGGCCGGGGAGCGGTGCGCGAGGCGGTGATGATGATCCTCAAGGCCCAGGGCGCGTACGCGCTGGCTTTGCGGAATTGGAGCGGCTAAGTGCTCCGGCGGTTGGCGGTGCTCCTGCTGGTGCTCGCTCTGTTCGCCGTCATCGGCTTCGTGCTGGTGAAGCTTACGGAGCGGGCAGGCCTCATGCCAGATCTTGGCGGCCTCGCCACCGACATGGAGATCGACATGGCCGCCACGGATGTGGAGCTCAGCCATGGCGATCAGGGCAAACTCATCTGGCGGCTGCGGGCTGAAGGCGCGCGCTATGATCAGGAGAAAAGCCTTGTGCTCGTCCAAGCCCCGACCATCGCCTATTTCCCTCGGCCGGGGGATGGCGAATTGCAGGTCTCGGCGCCGCAGGGCTCCGTTGACCAGAGGACCAGTCTCGTCACCTTATGGCCAAACGTCGCAGCCATCTACAAAAATACCTCGCTCACGGCCGATCAGATCGTGTATGATGGCAAAGGCCTGCTGAAGGCCACGGGCAATGCGGTCGTGCGTCAGGAAGGGGTCGAGCTCACGGCGCCGGTCATGTGCTATGACCTGGACAAGCGCCTCTTTGTCGCCGACGGAGGCGTGATTATTGAATCCGGCACTGGAAACAGCTTCTCTGAGCCCTCAAAAAAGAATGCTCCTTAGAGTTTTCATCATGCATGCGCTGCTGGCCGCCGTTCTGGCCATGCCCGCGGCGGGAGCGACTACCGACAAGAGCCTTGTGCCGACCAGGGTGACGGCGGAGCGCCTTACCTATTCCCAGGACGGCAATCGCGCCGTGTTCGAGGGCAAGGTCCATGTGACCAGGCAGGATATCGAGCTATGGGCCGACCGTATCGAGATTGAATTCCTGCCCTCCGCGAATGATCGCCCCCGCGCGGAGAAGGAGGGCATGGCGTTCGCCACCGGCGAGGGAGCCACGCAGATCCGCAGGATCGAGGCCACGGGGAATGTGCGCATGCGGCGGGGACAGAGCACCGGCCGCTGTCAGAAGGCCACCTATCTCGCCCAGGAGAACATGATCGTCCTGGAAGGGGACCCCGTCGTGCAGGAAGGCAAGAACATGCTCCAGGGCAAGGAAATCCGGATATACATCGGCGAGAACCGCAGCGAGGTCATCGGCACTTCCCGGCGTCCAGTCGAGATGATCTTCGTCACCCCGGAAAAGGACTCCAAGCAGAGCCAATGAGCGATACAGCAGCCTCCGAGCTGAAGGCCACGGGCTTGAAGAAGCGCTACGGCAAGCGCGACGTGGTCTTCGATGTGAACCTCGAAATCACTCAGGGCGAGGTCGTGGGGATCCTCGGGCCCAACGGGGCCGGCAAGACCACCACGTTCTACATGCTCGCCGGGGTCATCAAGCCGAACGGCGGCATGGTGCGCCTGGACAACCGCAAGATCACCTCGCTTCCCCTGCACGAGCGCGCGAGGCTCGGCATCAGCTATCTGCCCCAGGAAAGCTCGGTGTTCAAGAAGCTCACCGTGCGGCAGAACATGGATATCATTCTGGAGCATACGGAGCTTTCGCGCCGAGAGCGGGCGGCCAGGGCCGTGGAGCTTCTCGACGAATTGGGCATCACCCGCCTCTCGGGCCAGAAGGCCTCCAGCCTTTCCGGCGGCGAGCGTCGCCGGCTGGAGATCGCCCGAGCCCTCATCCGCCGCCCGCGCTTCGTTTTCCTCGACGAGCCCTTCGCCGGAGTGGACCCCCTGGCGGTGCTGGACATCCAGGACATCATCAAGGGACTCAAGGAGAAAGGCATCGGAGTGCTCATTTCCGATCACAACGTCCGCGAGACCCTGTCCATCTGTGATCGGGCCTATCTCGTCTACCAGGGCAGCATCATTCTTGAAGGCACTCCGGAGCAGATCGTCTCCGACCCCAAGGCCCAGCAGGTCTATCTGGGGCAGGGCTTCCGCCTTCAAGGCCGGGATGCCTGAGAGGACTTGCTCCGTAACGCCTCCGGCGCTCTGGCGCAATGGTTGCATGCGAGTCGTGAGTATGGCATAGCAAGAGCACGGCTGCCGGACGTGACCTTCGCACGGATGCTTAGCTTGACGCCATCGCGTCCTTTCCGGCTCGCCCTCGGAGGCGAGGGGGAGTTGGCCATCCCTGCCGTCACGGCGCCGAATTCACCGTGAATGCCATCGGGAGACTATGGGTCTAGAACTTCGGCAACAACTCAAGCTTTCGCAGCAGCTGGTCATGACTCCCCAGCTGCAGCAGGCGATCAAGCTTCTCCAGCTATCGCGGCTAGAGCTATTGGATACGGTGCAGCAGGAGCTCATGGAGAACCCTCTGCTTGAAGAGGGCCTGAGCGCCGAGCAAGAGACCGAGGCGCAAGCCCGCGAGCTTCCGGAGGCTGCTCCCGAAGCCTTCCCGGACAGGGATGCGGCCTTGGCGCGCGATCTGACCCGCAATGCCGACTGGGAGGATTACCTCGGCGAGTTCTCCAGTTCGGGCAAGCAGACTCAGATGCGCGATTCCGAAATCCCCGAGGAGGGAGTCAGCTTCGAGGCCCGCCTGTCCTCCAAGCCGTCCCTTGAAGGGCATCTGCTCTGGCAGGTCAGGCTCTCGGACTTCACCGAGAAGCAGAAGGGAATCAGCGAGTTCATCATCGGCTGCCTGAGCCCGGCGGGCTATCTCCAGTCCACGACCGAGGAGATCGCGGCCATGGCCAACGCCACTCCCGAGGAAGTGGAGCGGGTCCTTGGACGCATTCAGCGGTTCGATCCCGTGGGCATCGCGGCCCGCACGCCCCAGGAGTGCCTGCTCGTGCAGCTCGATGTCTACGAGTACAGCGATCCGATCCTGCGCGAGCTCATCACGGAGCACCTGGAGGATCTGGAGAAGCGGCGCTACAAGCCTCTCGCGCGCAAGTTCAAGTTGACCCTGGAGCAGCTCAAGGAGTACCTGGAGCTCCTCCAGACCTTGGACCCTCTGCCAGGAGCCAACTATGCCTCCATCGAGCCGTACTACATCAGCCCTGACGCATATGTTTACAAGTTCAACGATGAATTCGTGATCATGCTCAACGAAGAGGGCATGCCCAAGCTGCAGCTCAATTCCATGTACATGGACAGCCTGCAGAAGGCCGGCTCCTCGGAGAAGGAATACGTCCAGGAGAAGATGCGTTCGGCTGTCTGGCTCATGAAGAGTCTTTACCAGCGGCAGCGCACGCTCTACAAGGTCATCGAGAGCATCCTGCGCTTCCAGCGCGATTTCTTCGAGGAAGGGGTGACCCATCTGAAGCCCCTGATCCTCAAGGATGTGGCCGACGACATCAGCATGCACGAGTCCACGGTCAGCCGCATCACCACCAGCAAGTACGTGGCCACCCCTCACGGCATTTTCGAGCTTAAGTTCTTCTTCAACAGCGCCTTGGATCTGGATGACGGCAGCCAGGTCGGCTCCGAGAGCGTCAAGGCGCTCATCAAGCAGCTTATCGGCGACGAGAACGCCAAGAAGCCGCTCAGCGACGAGCGCATTGCCGAGATATTGAAGGAGAAGCTTCAGGTGAACATCGCCCGCCGCACGGTGGCCAAATACCGATCGGCCCTGGGCATCGAATCCTCTTCCAAGCGCAAACAGATATTCTGATGCTGCCAATCGCACATAAGGAGCAGACATGAACATTCACTTCAACTTCAAGAATTTCGAGCCCTCGGAACACCTCAAGAACTATGCGCGTACCCGCTTCGACAAGCTCTCCAAGTACGGCGTCGGCAATGCCGAACTGCAGGTCAACATGAGCGTGGAGAAGCACAGGCAGATGGCCGAGGTCACTCTTATCGGCGACAGCCTGCACATGTCCGCCTTCGAGGAGTCCCAGGACATGTACTCCACCATCGACATGGTCCTGGACAAGCTGAAGGCCCAGGTCAAGAAGAACCGCGACAAGGGCTCCCTGCACAAGAAAGCCGGACAGGATACCGTGCGCCTGGACGTCTTCAGCTACTCCAAGGCCGATGGACGCACCGAACGCACCATCATCGAGTCCGACAGCTATACCCCCAAGCCCATGGATGTGGACGAGGCAGCCATGCAGCTGGAAAACCTCGGCTACGAGTTCCTGGTCTTCCGCAATGCCGAGAGCGAGCGCATCAACGTCATCTACCTGCGCAAGGACGGTAACTTCGGCCTCATCGATCCGGGGATTTGATTCTCATGCAGATAGGTGACTACCTGCTCAAGGAGCTGGTGCTGCCCAACTTGGCCGCATCAGCCAAGTCCGAGGCATTGGCCGAGCTCATCGAGCCGATCAGGGCCCAGTTTCCCGGCATCGACCTGAACAAGGCGCACCAGGTGCTTCTGGAGCGCGAGCAACTCGGCACGACCGGCATTGGCGATGGAGTGGCCATTCCTCACGGCAAGCTCGTGGGGTTGGACAAAATCATCCTCGTGGTCGGGCGTAGCCGGGGAGGCGTGCGTTTCGAGGCCCTGGACTCCAAGCCGTGCACCATCTTCTTCCTGGTGCTGGCTCCGGAGCAGGCCGCGGGAATGCATCTGCGCATCCTGGCCCACATCTCTCGACTGCTCAAGGATGAGGGATTCCGGCGTTCCTTCCTGGGCGCTCAGGACAGGGACGAGCTGTTCAACCTTCTCAAGAGCGTCTGAGCGGGGTTGTCGTGTCGAGGCCGTCGCCCATTCCCGTGCTCGTGCTGACCGGGCTTTCCGGCGCAGGCAAGAGCACGGCCTTGAACGTGTTCGAGGATCTGGGCTTCTTCTGCGTGGATGGCCTGCCCGTGGCCATGGTGCCCAAGCTGGTCGGCCTGTACGAAGGGCAGGAGGTCCTTCCCGGCAAGGGTTTGGCCTTGGGCATGGACATCCGTCAGCAGGATTTCCTTAAACATTGGGGCAAGGCGCGGCAAGATCTCGCGCTCTTCGACATATCCCTGCAAGTCATCTTCATCGAAGCAGAGCTCCCGGAGCTCGTGCGCCGTTACGCCACCACCAGGCGGCCGCATCCGCTGGAGTCCGCGGATCTCGGCTTGCAACAGGCCTTGGAGCTGGAGCGGAGCCTGCTTGAGCCGGTGCGTTCCGAGGCCGACCTGGTGCTCGACACCACACACTATTCCGTGCACGACCTGCGCCGCGTGCTGCAAGAGAAATGGGCCTTCATGGAGGACCAAGCTCCGGGGCTGCGCGTGCACATCATCTCCTTCGGCTTCAAGTACGGCCCGCCCAAGGAGGCGGACCTCCTCTTCGACCTGCGTTTTCTGCCCAACCCATACTTTGACCTCCTCCTGCGGCCGCTCACGGGCAAGGACCGAATCGTGGCCGATTACGTGTTCCAGGGCGATAGCGGCAGGCAATTCACGGAACGATTCTTCGACTTCCTCCTCTTCACCATCCCGCTTTACGCCAAGGAAGGCCGTTTCCGGCTGACCATCGGCCTTGGCTGCACCGGAGGGCGTCACAGGTCGGTGGCCACCGCCGAGCGGCTCTTCCAGACGCTCAAGGAGCGGGGTTATGCCGTGAGCCTGGAGCACCGGCACATCGAGAAAGGCTGATGGGATTTGCCTGTGGACAGCCAGCGGGCGAGGAGGTAATCAGGACGCAATGAAGACGACACGCAAGGACCAGCCCAAGATCACTGGCGTTATCATTGTCACACATACGGATTATGGAGAGCGCCTTCTCGCCGCCGCGCAACTCATCCTGGGTCAGCAGAGCGGCTGCAGGTCCATTCCCGTCGACGTCTCCTCGAACGTGGAAGAGACTGTCAGGACCATCAAGACCGCCATCCAAGAGACCGACACCGGCAATGGTGTGCTCATACTGACGGACATGTTCGGCGGCACCCCGACCAACCTCAGCCTGTCCCTGCTCGGCGCGGCGCATATCGAGGTCATCACCGGCGTGAACCTGCCCATGCTGCTCAAGGTGCTTGGCAGTAGGACCATGCCTCCGGCAGACCTGGCCCGCGAAGCCAAGAAGGCTGGCGTGCAAGGCATTGTCGTGGCCGGCGAGGTGCTTCGGCAGAAGGTGGCGGACGGATAGCCCATGTTCTGGGTGCGCATCGATAACCGGCTGATCCACGGCCAGATCATAGAAACGTGGCTCCCCTATACCGGGGCCGCGCAGCTCATCGTGGCCAACGACGAGCTGGCCGGCGACGCCCTGCGCCAGGAGATCATGTCCCTGGCCATCCCCAACGATGTCACGGTTGTATTCTCCAGGATCGAAGGCCTCATTCAATCCTTGGCCCGTCTGAGCAAGAGCGGTCGGCCCGATGCGCTCATCCTGTTCTCGAACTGTCAGGACGCGCGCCGGGCCCATGAGCAGGGCCTCGCTTTCGAGGGATTGAACATCGGCAATCTGCACTACGGCCCTGGTAAGAAGCAGATCTGCGCCCACGTGGCCATCAGCAGCGAGGATCAATCCTGTCTCGAGTACTTCAGCCGCAAGGGTGTGCGGCTCGATTTCCGCAGCGTGCCCAACGACACCATCCAGGTGAGGTCGCTTCTGTGAGCTTCGGCCAGATGCCTCTGCATGCGCTGCTTCCCCTTGTCGGTTTTTTTTTGCCCTGTTCTCCCTCTTCCGCTATCAGCTCAACATAGGGCTTCTTGAGCGACCTTTGGCCATGGGCCTCGTCTGGGGCCTGCTCTCCGGCGACATGGGCTTGGCCATTTCCATCAGCCTCTTCTTCGAGCTGTTCTGGATGGATCTCATCCCCACCGGAACCTTCATCCCTCCGCAAATGGCCGCCTCGACCCTGGCCGCTCTGACCCTCGTCGAAGTGCACCATCTCACGGCGCCCTCTTTGGCCGTGCTGGCCATCCTTGCCAGCCTGCCTCTTGCCTGGCTCGGCACGCGGCTGGAAGCCATGGAGCGCGAGCGCCAGAACAGGAGCTACAACGAGCTTCTGCGCTCATCGCGCGGCGGCATGAATGACTTCGCGCCGCACGTCCTCGTGCGCAGGGGTATTCTGCGCATGGCCGTCATCAACTGGCTGTTCTTCCTGGGAAGCTCCATCGCGCTCGTGTCGATCGCCGGCGCATTCCTGCCTTTTTTCCAGAAGTACGTTATCCTTCTGCCGGTGCGATGGTGGCACATATGGTTCGGAGCCAGCCTGGGCGGTCTACTTTCCATCCGCTTCAGGCCCGGCTACCTCCTGCTGACCGCCACAGCCGCGGGCGTGGCGGTCGCGGCTTTCCTCACGGACTTCGCGGGATAAATCCGTCTTTTCCATTCACATGGCTTAAAAGGACTTGGCAGTTCGTTTGGATTGTGCTATTTAGCACAAGCGTTTCATGGCTGCATATCCGCAACAGCATATAGTAGGAGGAACTAGCGATGGCTGCATATGTGGTTGGCCACAAGAACCCGGACACCGATTCCATTGTTTCCGCGATTGCGCTCGCCGACCTGATGACCAAGCGCGGCGTCCAGGCCGTCGCCGCCGCTCAGGGCGCTCCCACCCCCGAGTCCAAGTTCGTCATGGACAAGTTCGGGCTCAAGGCCCCCGAGTTGATCAACGACGCCACCGGCAAGAAGATCATGCTCGTTGACCACTCCGACATCGCCCAGACCGTGGAGAACCTGGCCAAGGGCGAGCTGCTGGCCATCGTCGACCACCACAAGCTGGGCGACGTGACCACCTCCAACCCCCTGACCATGTGGGTTTGGCCCGTCGGCTGCACCTGCACCGTGCTCAAGGCCATGTACGACTTCTACAAGATCGAGATTCCCAAGGGCATCGCCGGCGGCATGCTCTGCGCCATCCTGAGCGACACCGTCATGTTCAAGTCCGTGACCTGCACGGATGACGACAAGAAGGCCGTCGAGGCCCTGGCCAAGATCGCCGGCGTGACGGACGTCATGGCTCTGGGCATGGAGATGTTCAAGGTCAAGTCCGCCGTCGAGGGTGCTTCCATGAAGGATCTCGTGCACCGCGACTACAAGGACTTCGACATGTCCGGCAACAAGATCGGCATCGGCCAGCTCGAGGTCGTGGACCTGTCCATCCTTGAGCCCGTGAAGGCTGGCCTGCTGGCCGAGATCAAGAAGATGCAGGGCGAGGGCCGCCACAGCGTGTTCCTCCTGCTCACCGACATCATGAAGGAAGGCTCCGAGATGCTCATCGCGTCCAAGGATCCCTCCGTGGTTGAGAAGGCCTTCGGCGCCAAGGCCGATGGCGACTCCGTGTGGCTCAAGGGTGTCATGAGCCGCAAGAAGCAGGTCGTCCCGCCTTTCGAGAAGGCTTTCGGCAAGTAAGCCAGATTCGCATTGCGCATGAAAGCCCGGCCTGGAATCCAGGCCGGGCTTTTTTATGGCCTTCTCCAGGCCTTCTTTATAGTCGCGCGGACCGCGCGAGCGGCATCGGATCCGGCCAGGCTTTCAGCCGGGCCGGATCGACGATTAGGATGCGGAGGAGCGTGGCGCGAGGGCGGGAAGTCGCCGCGAGCTATAACAAATTGCAAACGAAATGAGGGTCCAGGGAAATCATTTCCCTGGCGGGAGTGGGTCTGGGAGAGGGCAGCGCCCTCTCCCAGTAGATTTGCACAGTGCTTAGGCGAGACCCTGCTTGCCGAGCACGGCCTTGAGCTCGGATTCGAGCTTGGCGTCCATGCGCAGGAGCGGCAACCTGAGTTCCAACCCGATCTTGCCCATGAAGTGCAGGGCGGTTTTGACCGGAATGGGGTTGGTGCGCATGAACATGGCCCGGCACAGGGGCGCCATCTCGAAATGCAGATCCTGGGCCTTGCCCATGTCGCCCGAGTTGAAGGCCTTGACCAGCCCGGCCATCTTGGCGGGCACGATGTTCGAGACCACGGAGATGACGCCCACGCCGCCGATGGCCAGGGTCGGCAACACCGTGAAGTCATCGCCCGAGAGGACCAGGAAGTCCCTGCCGCACAGCTCAAGGACCTTGGATATCTGGGTCAGGTCGCCCGTGGCCTCCTTGACGCCGATCACCGTGGGGATGGTCTTGCGGAGCTCGGCCAAGGTCTCGGGGAGCAGGTTGGTCGCGGTCCTGCCGGGCACGTTGTAAACCACGAACGGCATGGAGACTTCGGCCGCGATGGCCCTGAAGTGCGCGACAAGGCCTTCCTGCGTGGGTTTGTTGTAGTAGGGCGTGATGAGCAGAGCGCCGTCGGCCTTGGCCTCCTTGGCGAAGCCGGTCAGCTCGATGGCTTCACGCGTATTGTTCGAGCCCGCGCCGGCCAGAACCGGCACCCGGCCCTTGACTTGGTCCACGCAGATGGAGATGACCCGCTTGTGCTCGGCATGGGACAGGGTGGCAGACTCGCCGGTGGTGCCGCAAGGCACCAGGCCGTCGATGCCTTGCTCGATTTGCCACTCGATGAGCCTGCGGTAGGCTTCCTCATCGACGGAATCGTTCCTGAATGGAGTCACCAAAGCGGAAAACGCGCCGCGAAACGTCATAATCTCCTCCTCGCTGGCCTGGCCTGAGATATAAGTAGAAAAAAGCTAATTCTTCTCGAAAGGAGCGAACAATTCGCCAATGCCGGGGTCCGGATAGAGCTTCTCGGTGAGCGGGATGGTGCTCCAGGAGATGGTCTGTCCCTGACGCCAGTCAGTCCCGCTCTTTCCCGGCAACGCGAGCACATCGATGCGCTGAAGGGCCTTGCCCTTGTCGAACATGCGCATCCACAAGAGCGTATCGCCATTCATGAGCCGGCCATTGAAGCCGAGTCCCCGGCCCGTGCCCAGCAGCAGGTCCATGGGAAGCGGAGCCCCATCAAGGAGATTTTGCTCGGCCTGCACGCCCCAGGTGCTCATGCCGACCACGAGATCGGCGCGGTCGCGCAGGTCATTGGCGGCAACCGCGATTGCCTTGCGCATGGCCTGGGATGGGGCTGCCTGCGCATCATCGGCAAGTGTCGGAAAGATGACGATGCCCAGGGTGATCTTGCCTTTGGAGAGCAGCCTGACCTTGACCGTATCATCCAGCACGATCCAGTTGGCCGGGATTGGAGCCTTGACGGCACGCAGCAGCCCGGCTTCGGCAGGGGTAAGCAGGCCCAGATCGTAATCCAGGCGGGAATAGGCCTTGGCCAGGGCGGCTCGCAGGCGTGCATCTGGCGCCGAGCCGTCCAAAGGGGCGAACGTATGGCCTCCGGACAAAAGGAAGAGCGGATGGTCCGCGGCCGATTCGCGGAACTCCTTGAGCGCGGTGGCCCGCCGGGCCAATCCGCCAATGGTCTTTTGGCCTCAGGTCGGACAAGGACGGTACTCGCCGTACTCATTGCCCGAAAAGACCAAGCCCAGGGCGGGGGCCGCCCTGGCTTCGGTCATGGGGAGCAGGAAGAAAAGAAGAGCGAGAAATATCGTCGCTAACGGGAACGGCATATCAACTGTTGAGGAACTCCTTCAATTCCTTGCCCGGACGGAAGAAGGGCAGCCGCTTGGGCTCGACGTCGACGATGTCGCCGGTCTTGGGATTGCGACCAGTGTAGCCTTTGTATTCCTTGATCTTGAAGCTGCCAAAGCCGCGAATCTCAACCCGTTCGCCCTTGAGCAGGGAGTCCTTGATGGAGTCGATGAAGGCATTGACGATTTTGGAGGCTTCGTCGATGTGGATGTCCTTGGACTCGGCAAGCGTCTTGATCAGTTCGCTCTTGTTCATGGCCCCTTGCCCTCGCTCGTGGCTTGCTGGTCGTTTCACTTCCGCCCGGGGTCGGCCTGTGACGATCATTCGGGCTAACTCTCGATATCACATGCTTTCATGCCGAAAAGAAGCAAGTCTCGTCAAGTATTTAATATTTGCCCGCGATCGGAAAATCGCGCAGGGCCGGGGTTTGCGAGATGGTGACGAGATTCTCGCCGCGAAGGTTCTGGATGCGCTTGGCCAGAGCCAGGATATCCTGGCTGGACTGGGCCTTGGGCGAAAGCTTGAGCAGAGGGATCTGCCGGCGCACCGCTTCGACCACTGCCGCGTCGTGGTGGAGGCCGCCCAAGTATCTGATGTCGATGGACAGGAAACGCTTGCAGGCCGCCTTGAGCCGGTCGAAGGTGAGCTTGCCTTCCTCGGGCGAGGACATCTGGTTCACGACCACGTAGAAGTCGTTTATGCCATGCTGCTTCTGCAGCACCTTCATCATGGCGTAGCTGTCCGTAAGGGAGGTCGGCTCGGGCGTGATGACCACGACCTGCAAGTGGGTCATAGCCGCGAAGGAGAGCACGGTCTTGCTGATGCCGGCGCCCAAGTCAAGAATGATGTACTCGTATCCGCCGGCGAGTTGCTTGAGCTTATTGAAAAGCAGGGCCTGAATGTCCTCGTCCATCTCCACAAGCTCCGGCACGCCGGAGGTGGCAGGCAGGAAGTCGAAGCCGCCGGGCTCCACGGAGACGACCACGTCATTGATGGCCATGCCGGGCATGAGCAGGTCCTGAAGGTTCTTCTCCGGGGAGAGGCCGAGCAGGACGTCGAGGTTGGCCAGTCCCAGATCGCAATCCATGAGCATGAGCGGATGGCCGGCCCGGAAAAGCGCATATCCCAGGTTGAGGGCCAGATTGGTTTTTCCGACACCGCCCTTGCCGCTCATGACGGACATGCTCAGGGTACAGTTCACGTTGTCCATGATCAGAGCTTCCTTAGCTGCCGGTAAAGAGGAACTGCTTTTCCCGCGCGTGCACGAGCGTGGACTTGAGCGTCATGGCGATGTCAGGTATGGGCGCCTCGACGATGATGCTCCCGCCTCTATTCCTTGCCTGAGACAGCGCGTCCTCGGCCAGTCCGAGGAAATCCTTGCCCGTCATGGGGATGCGTCCCTTGATGCTGGCGATGCCTACGGAGCTGGCGAGCCGCTCCGGGTTCTGGACATTCAACGAATCGATGCCGGCTTGCAGTCTCTCCATGATGCTTCGAGTGCGCTGCAGACCGATGCCTGGATAGAGCATTGCAAACCTGTTGCCATCCGTGCGCGCGACGAAATCGTACTTGCGCCTGTCGGTAGTGATGAGCCCCGTGGCCTGGGCCATGGTCTGCTCCAGGCGTGCCCCCGCCATGGGGCCGCAGCTCGGGGGCCAGCCGATCTCAAGGATGGCCAGGCTGAGGGATGTTTGGTTGCGCACCGCGCGTTCGACCTCCATCTCCAGGGCCCAGGCGAAAGCCTTGCTGTCTGGGAGACCGGTGGCGGGATCGCGGCCCGCGCGCGCCGTGAGCTCTTCGAAGGTCCGCAGCAGGTGGAGAACCAGCGGGTAGAGGTCGCCCTCCAGGGGCAGCGCCAGGAGAGGGCCGAAGTCATGCTCCGGGGCAAGTCGGGACACTGCATCCAAGGAAAGGCCGCTGAAAAATTTCATCACGGCCAGTACATCGCGGCCCGGCTGATCGCCCCGGACAGCCGCGGCTGCGTCGCGCAACGCGGCAAGCTCCTGGAGCAGCTTATCCCTGGGCATGCTATCGGACATGGAACTTGAGGAGATAGTTGCGGAGCAACTGATCGATTTCACCGTTCAGGACAGCCTCCACGTCGCCGATTTCCGTATCGGTCCTGTGATCTTTCACAAGCCTGTACGGCTGCAAGGTGTACGTGCGAATCTGACTGCCCCATGAAATGGCGTCCTTGGCCTCGTACTCGGCTTGACGAGCTTCCTCGACCTTCCTGAGCTCAAGCTCGTAAAGCCTGGCCGTGAGGATCTTGAGCGCCGTCTCCTTGTTGCGCAGCTGCGACTTTTCGTTTTGGCACTGCGCCACCACGCCCGTGGGCAGGTGGGTGATGCGCACCGCGGACTCGGTCTTGTTCACGTGCTGACCTCCAGCGCCGGAAGCACGAAAGACGTCGATGCGTAGATCCTCCTCGCGGAGGTCTATCTCGATGTCCTTGCCCGCAAGAGGGTACACGGCCACCGAAGCGAAGGAAGTGTGCCTGCGTCCGGACGTATCGAACGGAGAGATGCGAATCAACCGATGGATGCCGCTCTCGCCCTTGAGCATTCCATAAGCGTATGGCCCGTCGACCTGAATGGTCACGCTTTTGAGCCCCGCCTCCTCGGCATCCAGATAGTCCAGGACGCTGACCTTGAAACCGTGCCGGTCGCACCATCTCCGATACATGCGCAGGAGCATCTCGGCCCAGTCCTGGGCCTCGGTTCCGCCTGCGCCGGGATGAATCTCCATGATGGCCGAGCTCTGGTCCTCGGGGCCCGAAAGCATCTCGCTCAATTCGGCGTCCCGGAGCCTCTGCTCAAGGACATCCAGTTGCTCGGACAGGGCTCCCAGAACCTCCTGGGTCTGCTCTTCCTTGGCCAGGCTCAACCATTCCTCGGTCTCCTGTCTGGCCTTGCGCAGAAGGTCCAGGCGCTCGACCTTGACGGAAAGTTGGCGCTTCTCCTGGAGCATGGGCGTGAGGCGGTCCGGCTTGTCCCACACGCCAGGCTTGGACAGCGCATCCTCTATCTGGCGCAAGCGTTCCTGGTCGCGGACATGGTCAAAGGCGCCCCCAAAGGGATTCGTAGTCGTCCATCAGCTCGACACTGCGCGTCCGCAAGTCATTCAATTGCAGCATAATCAGATGCTTCTCTTCGCTTCGCGCGCCTGCGGTTTCCTGGCCCGTAGCATGGCCCAGGCAGCCAGAAGAAGGGTCAGGGCAATGATCGCGCCATGAAGGAGCGACGCCACGCCATGATACACGGTATCTTCGTGAACAGCCCGGATCGTGCCGGACATGGCGGCGGCATGGAAAAGCCCCGTCTCCTGGACGATCCGGCCATGTGGGTCGATGATGGCGGAGATGCCGGAGTTCGTGGAGCGGATCATGTACCGGCCTTGCTCCACCGCGCGCAGGGCGGCCAGGTGCAGGTGCTGCCGCGGCGCCGAGGTGTCTCCGAACCAGGCGTCGTTGCTGATGTTCACCAGGACGTTGGCCCCGAGACTCACGCGTTCCTGCGCCAGGGCAGGAAAAATTGTTTCATAACAAATGAGTACGCCCAGCGCAAGATGGCCGCCCACCAGCGGCCGACCGTCCTGTCCCCCGCGGAAGTCACCCACGGCCTGCACGAGCTTGCTCAAGGGGAGAATGCTTCCTAGGGGCACATATTCGCCGAAGGGCACCAGGTGCATCTTATCGTACTGGCCCAAGGCGCCGCCTTCTCCCCCGATCAGATAGGCTCGATTGTACATGGTGTACAAGTTGTTCGCCAAGTCGAATTCATATGCCGGTGAGCCGGTAAGCAGCAGGGTCTCCCGGGTTCGGGCGAAGTTGCGCACACGGGCGCCGTCGTGGGTCAGCTCCTGGAGGAAGAATGGCAGCGCTGTTTCGGGCCAGATGACCAGGTCGGCGTGGCTTTCCTTCACCAGCCGTTCGCTCAGGCTGATGTAGCGGCTGACCGTGTCCGCCTGGTGACCGGGATCCCACTTCAAGGTCTGGTCTATGTTGCCCTGAACGATGCCGATGGTGGCGATCCGGCCCTTGGGCAGCGGGGCGTCAACTCGGGCCAGGCCGAAGGCGGCCCAGCCAGCCAGCAAGAGCACGGCTAGAAGCCTGGGCAGGGTCAGGGGCTGCCGCTTTCCGGGCAGGACGAGCCATGTCGTGGCCGTTACCAGCAGGGCCGCCGTGCCTGCCGAGCCCACGATGGCCGCGAACTGGATGGCGAACGGCCGGGGAACCAGGGCTGCGGCCAGAGGCAGCCAGGGGAAGCCGGTGAAGATCACGCCGACGGCCAGCTCCAGGCTGGCCCAGAGCAAGCCCGCGAACAGGCCCAGGGCCAGAGGCGGGAGCTTTGGCCGCGCCCAGCGCAGAAGGCCGCAGTACAGCGCCGTGTAAGCACTCAGGTACATGGACAGGAGCACGGGGCAGGGCAGGGCCAAGACCAGGGGAATATTCCCGTAGCGGTGCACTGGGACGAATATCCAGTACAGACAGCCCAGGTAGGCCGCAAGGGCCGTGAGAAAGCCCCGCCTGGCGGCCTGCGTGGGGCTGCCGGCGGAGATGGCCAGCCAGGCCAGTCCCGCCGGGAAGAGGAGCACTAGGAGCGGCTCCTGGCGCACGGGGTTGGCCCAGCCGAGCCAAGCTCCGAGCACGGCCAGGAGCGCCGCGGCGTATGTGATCATCAAGCCTGGGGACTCCCGGCGGGCTGCGCCTCGGGCGTGGAGATGGTTATCCATTTGACCTGCTTCTTGTCCGCCTCGGTCACCGTAAGCCTCCGCCCTTCGAGGATGAAGGCTGCGCCGATCTTGGGCACCCGGCCCGAGAGCTCGCACAGAAAGCCGCCGATGGTCTCCACCTGCTCGGAAGTGAGGTGCATGCCGGCTTCCTCGTTGAGCTCGTCCAAGGCCATGCGGCCGGCGACGAGGATCTGGCCATTATCCAGGAACTTGATCTCCTCGGGTTCCTGGATGTCGTGCTCATCCTCGATGTCGCCCACGATCTGCTCGATGACGTCTTCAAGGGTCACCAGTCCCGAGGTGCCGCCGTACTCGTCCAGGGCTATGGCCATGTGCATGCGGCGAGCCAGGAATTCGCGGAGCATGTCGCGCACGTTCTTGTTCTCGGGCACGAACATGGCCGGCCGCAGGATGCCCCTGATGGGCGCCTCTGCCTTGGAGCCGTTGAGCAGGGCCGGCAGAAGGTCCTTGGCGTAGACCAGTCCGACGATGTTGTCCTTGTCATCCTCGTAAATGGGAATGCGCGAGTGGCCATGCGTGACGATGAGCTGGCCCACCTGCTGTATGGAGTCGCTCACTTCGGCGCAGACGATGTCCGTGCGCGGGATCATGATCTCATGGACGAACATGCGGCTCAGCCGTAGCACGTTGAGAAGCATGGCCGTGTCCTCGATGGCGAGGTCGCCTTCTTCCCGCGCCTCGATGATGGCCTTCTCCAGCGGCATCTCGTCTTCCTTGCCGCGGAAGAGGTTCTTGATATGGGACCAGATACTGTCCGATTGGTTGTCTTCCAACCTCGTCCTCCTAGCTTGGAGTGGGCGGGCGCGCCCATTCGCGCGGGCGCGCACGACCCTGGAATGGCGGATATCCGCAAGGGCCCGCGAAGAGGATTGCGGGTAAAGGCCCTGTCCGCCGCCTGACCGTGCAGGTCCAGATTCGCAATCGACCATCCTCATACCTGCGAAAACAATGCCTCACTGTATAACCCGGAAACCGGGAAGATCAAGATATCCCGTCCGTTCCGGCGTAAATCCCGCAGGTTTGCCCGCCGCGAGGGAGAGTCAATATCATGACCCTGTCTTTGGGTTCATGCCCAGGCTTCCGATCACAGGAGATGCTTCTTCTTCAGGTGGATCTCTAGGCAGGATATGGTCGCGGGAGTGATGCCAGAAATACGGCTGGCCTGACCCAATGTCAATGGCCGCACCTTGCCTAGCTTCTCCACGGCCTCGCGTGAAAGTCCAGGAATACCGGCATATTCTATGTCATCAGGCAATGCCGTGCTCTCCAGGCGCATGGAGCGGTGCACGAGCTCTTCTTGACGCTTGAGATAGCCTTCGTACTTGATCCTGGTTTCGGTCTCGCGCAACACATCCTCGGGCAGCCCGACAAGTTCCGAGCAGAAGGGCAGTAGGCCCTCCATGGACACCTCGGGCTGGCGCAGGATGGCCGCCAGCGGCACGGCCTTGCCGGGCGCGGCCGCGCCCATGGAGGCCAGGACGTCGCGCGTCGCGGCGTCGGGCCGCACGGTGCGCCCGTCGAGGATGCGCAGAAGCTCCGCGATCCTGGCCTGCTTGGCGCTGAAGGTCGTCCAGTGCGCGTCGTCCACCAGGCCCAGTTCGCGCCCCATGGGCGTGAGTCGGGCATCGGCGTTGCCTTCGCGCAGGAGCAGTCTGTGCTCGGCGCGCGAGGTGAACATGCGGTAAGGCTCGCGCGTGCCCTTGGTGACCAGATCGTCGACCATCACGGCGAGGTAGGCCTGTTCACGGCCCAAGAGGAACGGCTCCCGGCCCGTCAGGGCGCGGCAGGCGTTGAGCGCGGCCCACAAGCCCTGGCCCGCGGCCTCCTCGTAGCCGGACGTGCCGTTGATCTGTCCTGCCAGGTACAGGCCGGGCACGGCTTTGGCCTCAAGCGTCGGCTTGAGCTGCACCGGGGGCACGAAATCGTACTCGATGGCGTAGCCCGGCCGCACGATCTGCGCCCGCTCCAGTCCGGGGATGCTGGCGATCATGCGCTTCTGGATGTCCAGAGGCAGGCTCGTGGGGATGCCGCTCGGGTAGACCTCGGGGCTGTCCAACCCCTCGGGCTCGATGAAGATCTGGTGGCGGTCCTTATCGGGGAAGCGGGCCACCTTATCCTCGATGGACGGACAGTAGCGCGCGCCCGTGCCCTTGATGACGCCCGTGAACATGGGCGAGCGGTCGAAACCCTCGCGGATGGCCGCGTGGGTGCGTTCGTTGGTGTAGGTGATGTGGCAGGGCGCCTGGGGCATGGCCACGCCGGGCGAGTGGAAGCTGAAGGGCTGCGGCGGGTCGTCGCCCGGCTGGGATTCCAGGGCCGAGAAATCGACGCTGTCCCTGAGCAGGCGAGGTGTCGTGCCGGTCTTGAGCCTCCCCAGCTCCAGGCCCAACCCGGCCAGGCTCTTGGACAGGCCCACGGCCGCCGGGTCGCCCATGCGGCCGCCGGAGTGGCTGGTCAGCCCCACATGGATGAGCCCCTGGAGGAACGTGCCCGTGGTCAGGAGCACCGCGCGCGATGGGAATCGCTGTCCCAAGGCCGTGATCACGCCCGAGGCGCGGCCGTCCTCCACGAGGATACCTTCGGCCATGTCCTGGATGATCCACAGGTTGTCCTGGGCGAACAGGTCGCGCTGTACCACGCGCATGTACTCGCGTCGATCGATCTGCGCGCGCGTGGAGCGCACGGCCGGCCCCTTGCGCATGTTGAGGATGCGGAACTGGATGCCGGCCTGATCGGCCCACAGGCCCATGCGGCCGCCCAGGGCGTCGATCTCCTTGACCATGTGGCCCTTGGCCAGCCCGCCTATGGCCGGGTTGCAGGACAGATGGCCGATGCGATCGACGTTGATGGTCAGGAGCAGGGTGGGAAGGCCCAGCCGGGCCGCGGCCATGGAGGCCTCGCATCCTGCGTGGCCTGCCCCGACCACGATGAGCGCGAAGCGCTCGGGCAGGGGGGGCTTTCTGGGGTGTGCGGACATCTGAATTCCCGAGGCCGGGCTACGCCTCGTGCCAGAGCATGGCGGCCATGACCTTGGCGTCGCCGATGGTGAAGGGGATGGAGCTGTGCTCGTTGGGCTGGTGGGCGTTGTGGTTCAGGGTGGACCAGACCACGGCCGGGTGGCCGGCCCGCCGGAGCACGGCCGCCACGGTGCCGCCGCCGATGCCCACCGGCCTGGGCTCCACGCCGTAGACTTTGCGGATGGCCCCGGCCAGGCGCGCGACGACCTCGCTGTCGGGCGATGTGGGCGGCGCGGCCTCCTCGCGCTGCACGTCAGCATACTCGATGCGCACGCCGTGCCTGGCTTCCACCTGCCGGCCCATCTCGCGGATGGCGTCCATGACCTTGGCCAGCGGGTAGCAGGGCAGCACGCGACAGTCCACGTAGAACACGTCCTTGCCCGGCACGGTGTTCACGTTCTCCACGTTGGCCTCCTTCTTGGTCGGCTCGAAGGTGGAGAAAGGCGGACTGAACATCTCGTCGCGGGCGTCGAACACATCGTATAGTCCGCGGATGCGCAGGATGAGGTCGGCCGCGGCGACCAGGGTGTTGTTGCCCTGCTCGGGGGTGGAAGCGTGGCACTGCCTGCCGGTCACGGTGACCTTGAGCCAGAAGATGCTCTTCTCGGCGACTTCCATCATGCAAGAGTCCGGGCCGCCGAAGTCGGGCACGAGGAACAGATCGCCGGGCCGGAAATAGCCGGCGTGCTGCTTGATCACGTACTCCAGGCCGAACTTGCTCGCCGTCTCCTCGTCAGCCGCGAAGAGCATGCCGAAGTTGATGGGCGGCACGAGGCTTGACTCCTGGATGGCCTGGGCCAGGATGAGCGAGGAAGCCACGGCCTGGTTGTTGTCCTCGGTCCCGCGCCCGTACATTTGGTCGCCGTCCACGCGCAGTTCGTAGGGATCGCTTTCCCAGAGCGACAGGTCGCCCGGAGGCACAATGTCCAGGTGCGAGATGACCCACAGGGTCTTGTCCTTGTCCTTGTCCTTGCCGGGAATGACGGCCGTGAAGTTGGGGCGCAATCCGCCGGGCACGCGCGGGTCAGGGGCGTGCATGTCCCTGTCCGTGGAAAGGCCCATCTCGGCGAGCATGGCCTTGACGAGCTCGGCCTTGGCCCATTCGCCTTGGCCGTCATTGTCCGGGCCCAGGGCGGGCACGGCCACGAGCCGCCGTTGCAGGTCGATGACAGTCTGGCGCTTGCCCTCAAGCCTGCGTAGCAGCGAGTCGAGCATGGATTCCTCCGATGTGCCGGCGCGGGCGGAATAAGAAAAACACGCCTACCATAGAGGACGGGCGCGGCATGGACAATGAAAAAGGCGGGCCCTTGCGGACCCGCCCGTGAAGACTGGTATGTTAGCGACCGCGGGCGGCGCGCTTGGATGCCTTGAGGGGGTTGACCTTGACCTTGCCTTCCTTGGTCAGTTCGGCGCGCACGTGCGTGGCGAAGTTGCACACGCCCTGATACCACTTCATGGCGGGCTTGGCATAGCTCGGGCAGTACTTCTTGTCCTCGTGGGCGATGGCGCGCTCGCAACCCTCGCACTTCTCCACAATGGGCTCCATGATGAAGCCCTTGAACTTGAGGCCCTCCTCGGTCATCACGGCGCCGTCGATGCGGCCCTGGATCTTCTTCGCCTTGGCCATCGTATCCTCCTTCCTAGCCGCGTCGGCGGCGAATGAATTGGCTTTTGGGATTAGAAAACAGGGATAATTGGACCTAAAACGGCCGTTTGTCAAGGCCGCTCGAACTTGATTCTACGCGTGCGCCCTGGCTTTGACCCAGCGGGCCACATCGGCGGCCTCGCGGGCCAGGCCATCCATGTCCAGGGTCGTGTAGCGGCCGTCCTCGTAGAGCACCTTGCCGCCGACCATGGTCAGGCAGACCTCGTGGCCGCTGGCGGCATAGGCCAGGTGCGAGACCGGGTTGTACAAGGGCATGAGGTTGGGCTGGCTCAGGTCCAGCGCCACGAGGTCCGCGGCCTTGCCTGCCGCGAGGCTGCCCAGCTCGTCCCAGGCCAGAGCCCTGGCGCCGTTCACGGTGGCCATGTCCAGCACGGCCTGGGCGCCCAGGGCCGTGGGGTCCATGGCGTGCACCTTCTGGAGCAGGGCCGCGCTGTTCATCTCCTGGAACATGTTCAGATCGTTGTTGCTCGCCGCGCCGTCGGTGCCCAGGCAGACGTTCACGCCCGCCTTGCGCAGATCCTCCACGCGGGCGATGCCGCTGGTCAGCTTCATGTTGCTCTGGGGGCAATGCGCCACATGCATGCCGGCCTCGGCCATGCGGGCCATCTCCTCGGCCGTCAGGTCCACGCAGTGGGCGAAGACGCAGCGCGGGCCGGATATGCCCAGGCTCTCCAGGTACTCCAAAGGCCGGCGGTCGAATTGCTCTAGGGACGTCTTCGTCTCGGTGCTGGACTCGGCCAGGTGCGTCTTCCACACGCAGCCATGGTCCTGGGCCAGCTCCCAGCTCTGGCGCAGGATCTCCGGCGTGGTCGTGTACACCGCGTGCGGCATGATGGCCGTGCGGATGCGCGCATGGCCCTTGTACCTGGCGTGCAGATCTTCGATGAGCGGCCAGGCGTCCTCGGTCTTGGCGTAGGCCGGGGATGGGAAGGCGAAGATGCCCTCTCCGAGCACGGCCCTGAGTCCTGCCTCGTCCACGGCCCGCGCGACCTGCTCCTCGATGAGGTACATGTCACAGAAGCAGGTCGTGCCGGTGCGGATCATCTCGGCGCAGGCCAGCAGGGCGCCGAAGCGGATGATCTCGCCGGTCAAGACCTTCTCCACGGGCCAGATGTTTTCCGTGAGCCAGGTCATGAGCGGCAGGTCGTCGGCCACGCCGCGGAACACCGTCATGCTCGCGTGGGTATGGGCGTTGATCAGGCCAGGCAGCACGAGCCTGCGCCCGAGGTCCTTGGTCCGCGCCGCCTGCCAGCGGGCGGCGAGCTCGGCCCGCGACCCCACCTCGCGGATGATCCCGCCGTCCATGGCGATGGCCCCATCCTCGATCACCCGTCTGCCGGCATCCTGGGTCACGATGATGTCGGCCTGGACAAGCATGTCGCAACGGGAAATGCTCATGGAAGTCGTCCTTGGTCTTTGCGGCGAAGTGTCTTAGAGCAGTTTGACATTGAGACGCTCGCTCCGGCGTTCACGGCGCAAGTGACTTGCGCCTACGCCTACGCGGCGGCAAGCCATGCCGACGCATGGCTTGCAGAGCATTTTCAAAAACAAAATGCTCTGGAAAGCGTGGAATGCGTGCGAAGCCCTCTAGGGGCATAGACTAAACCGCCGGCCAGAGCAAGGCGGCCAGGGGACTTGCCATGCGTGACGAAATCGCCTGCCTCCTCCTGCACGGCTTCACGGGCGAGCCCTTCGAGATGGAGCCCCTGCGGGAAACCCTCCTGCGCCGGGGCATCCATGCCGAAGCGCCCTGCCTTCCGGGTCACGGCGCCGGGGTGGAGGCCTTCGCCGTCAGCTCGTTCCCGGAATGGGCCGAGGCGGCCGAGCAGGCCTACCTTTCACTGGCCGCGCGTTTCGGCCGGGTGGCCGTCATCGGCTTGTCCATGGGCGGCAGCCTGGCCCTGCGCATCGCCCAGCGTCACGAGCCGGCCGGCGTCATGACCCTGGCCGCGCCCGTCTACATCTACCGTTGGCTGCCGCCCGAGGCCTGCGACTGGCGCCTGCCCCTGGTCGGCCTGCTGCGCCATGCCGCGCCCAGGATCAGGACCAGGCCCATAAGCCCGGAGGGCAAGGCCATTGCGCCGTGGCGCGGCATCGATCATGTCATGTGCCTGGAGCCGCTGCACAGCCTCGTGCAGGGACTCAAGGACGTGCGCAAGAATTTGGGGAGGATTTGCGCGCCGCTGCTCGCGTTGCACGCGCCCGGCGACAGGATCGTGCCCGTGGGCAATGCCTGGGAGATCGTGCGCAAGGTCGGCTCGCGTCGCCGCGCGCTGGAGCTTCTGTCCATCAAGGAGCGCGTCACCAGCCGCCACGTGCTCACCACGCACCAGGAGACGCGCGAGCGCGTCTGCGGGCTGGCGGGCGAATTCGTCGCCGGGTTGGCCGAGACAGGCCGCCTGGGCGAATAAAAATGAGATAATCCGTGAACTTGACTGTGCCAAGCTCAGACGAAGGAGAGGCTCAGCCCGGCGTGCATGCGGAGAATCCGGCCGGGAAAGCGCTCCTCCAGAAAGGCCATGGCGGCATCGCCAGTGCAATGGCCCGGCGCCACGAAGCTGATGTCAAGCTCCTCGATCACGGTTGCGGCCTCTTCCAGGGCCTCCGCCTCCGCCTTGTATAGGTGCAGGCCGCCCACGACCCCTAGAATGCGCCCGCCATCCAACAAGTCCGAGGCGTGCAGCAGGCTGTTGGCCACGCCGCTGTGGCAGCAGCCGAGGATGACCACGGCTCCGTGCGGCGTCTCCAGAAGGAGGAACGCGTCGTCGGGCAGGCTGTCGGGCTGCTGTCCGCCTGGGTCGAGGAAAAGGCCGTCCACGGCCTGGCATGCGCCCGGCCGGCGCGGGATGTCGGTCAAGAAGCGCAGGCCCGGCGCCAGCTCGTGATCGCCTTCCACGCTGCGCAGGGTATCGTACAGCAAGGCCCGAAGCGGGAGCGGCACGCCGACCTCGCGCCGTTCTTCGGCCGTGACGCTGAAGCGGTGCAGGAGCACGCTCTCGTGGGCCACCACGGGGCCGGAGAATCCAACCTCCATGAGCGCCGCAAGTCCACCCACATGGTCATAGTGGCCGTGGCTGAGGGCCAGGCCGTCCACCTCGGACAGGTCAATGCCAAGGCGGCGGGCGTTGTCCAGGAAGAGGTGCGAGGCTCCCGTGTCCCACAGCCAGCGCTGCCCGCCCGAGGCGACCAGCAGGCTCAGGCCCCATTCGCCCGCCAGCCCCTCGCCGGGCTGGTTGTCTATCAGGACAACAAGCCCTGGCTCTTGCATGGCTTCCACTTTTCCGGCTTGTTGGGCCATTTCTGAGGGTCGTCCTTGAACAGCTTGTAGGTGAAGGAGTCCACCAGGGCCTGCCAGCTGGCTTCGATGATGTTGTGCGACACGCCGACGGTGATCCAGCGCGAGGTCTTGTCGCCGGACTCGATGAGCACGCGGACCTTGGAAGCCGTGCCGCCGTCGTCACGGGTGTAGCCGGTCATGACGCGCACCTTGAAGTCGAGCAGGCGCATCTCGTCCAGGGCCGGATAGGATTCGACGAGCGCCTTGCGCAGGGCGTTGTCCAGGGCGTTGACCGGACCTTGGCCCGTGGCCGCGGTATGATGCACCTGGCCGCGCACCTTGAGCAGGACCGTGGCCTCGGAGAAGGGCTCGCCGGTCTGCTCGTGGGAGTCGAGCACGCGGAAGTTCATGAGCTGGAAATAGCGCTTGGACCAGCCCATGGTGCGGAAGAAGAGCAGCTCGAAGGAGGCCTCGGCGGCGGAGTACTCGTAGCCCGAGGCCTCGCGCTCCTTGATCTCGTTGAGCAGGTCCTGGACGCACGGGTCGTTCTTGTCCAGCTCGTAGCCGTAGCCCTTGGCCTTGACCAGGATGTTGCTGCGGCCCGCCAGGTCCGAGAGGAGCACGCGCTGCTTGTTGCCCACCAGCCCGGGCCGGATGTGCTCGTAGGTCTCGGGGTTGCGGATGACCGCGCTCACGTGGATGCCGCCCTTGTGCGCGAAGGCCGAGCGGCCCACGAACGGCTGGCGCAGGAATGGCCGCAGGTTGGCCACCTCGGAGATGAAGTGCGAGATTTGCGTGAGCAGGGCCAGGTTGCCATCGGGCAGGCAGGCGCAGCCCATCTTCAGCGACAGGTTCGGGATGATGGAGCACAGGTTGGCGTTGCCGCAGCGCTCGCCGTAGCCGTTCATGGTGCCCTGGACCTGCGTCGCGCCCGAGGCCACGGCCTCCAGGGAGTTGGCCACGGCCAGCTCGGAGTCGTTGTGCGCGTGAATGCCCAATTTGACAGTGGGCAGGCGCGCCTTGACCGCAGTCATGATCTCGCGCAGCTCCATGGGCAGCGTGCCGCCGTTGGTGTCGCAGAGCACGAGCACGTCGGCTCCGGCTGAGGCGGCCGTCTCCAGGCAGCGCAGGGCGTATTCCGGGTTGGCCTTGTAGCCGTCGAAAAAATGCTCGGCGTCGAAGAACAACTCCGGGGCGTGCGGCCGCAGGTGGGCCAGGGTGCCGCCGATGAGCTCCAGGTTGTGCTCGAGGGTGATGCGCAGCGCCTCCTTGGCGTGCAGGTCCCAGGTCTTGCCGAAGATGGTCACGACCTGCGGGGCCGCCTCCACGAGGGCTTCGAGGTTCGGGTCGCCATCCGCCTTGCCGGCGGGATTGTGGGTGCTACCGAAGGCGGCGATGCGCGCGTTCTTCAGGGCATAGTTGCCGATCTCCTTGAAGAACTGCCTGTCCGTGGGGTTGGATCCGGGCCAGCCGCCCTCGATGTAGTCGATGCCCAGCTCGTCCAGCTTGCCCGCGATACGAATCTTGTCGTCTAGGGTAAGGTTGATCTCTTCGGCCTGGGTTCCGTCGCGCAGGGTTGTATCGTAGATGGCGACCCGTCTCATATCAGCACGCGTTGCCGGTCTTCCCGAGCTCGAAGGCCTCGTGCAGGGTGTGCACGGCCAGGGCCATGTACTTCTCCTCGATGAGGCACGTGATCTTGATCTCCGAGGTGGAGATCATGAGGATGTTGACGTTCTCCCTGCTCAGGGCCGCGAAGGCCTTGGAAGCCACGCCCGAGTGGTTGCGCATGCCCACGCCGATGACCGAGACCTTGCACACGCCGGTGTCGTACTGGATCTCCTTGGCGCTGATCCGGCCCTTGATGTCCTCCAGGATCTTCATGGTCTTCTTGAGGTCCGCGCGGGGAATGGTGAAGGTCATGTCCGTGCGGCCCTCGCGGCTCGTGTTCTGGATGATCATGTCCACCAGGATGCCTTCCTCGGCGATGGGGCCGAAGATGGCCGAGGCCACGCCGGGCTGGTCCATGACGTCGAAGATCGTGACCCTGGCCTGGTCCTTGTCGTATGCGATACCGGAAACGAGAACGGCTTCCATGCTTTTGTCCTCCTGAATGACCATGGTGCCCGGCTCGTCGGAGAAGGTCGAGCGCACGTGCACCGGCACATTGTACTTCTTGGCGAACTCCACGGAGCGGATCTGGAGCACCTTGGTGCCCATGCTGGCCATCTCCAGCATCTCATCGTAGGTGATCTTGTTCAGCTTGCGCGCCTGGGAGACGATGTTCGGGTCAGTGGTGTAGACGCCGTCCACATCGGTGTAGATCTCGCACGTCTCCGAATAAATCACCACAACAATGGCCACGCCCGAGGTGTCCGAGCCTCCGCGGCCCAGGGTCGTGATGCGACCCTGGCAGTCGCAGCCCTGGAAGCCGGCCATGACGAGCACGTCATACTCTTCGAGCATGGCCCGGATGCGATCCGCGTCGATGTTCAAGATGCGCGCCCGGCAGAAGTCGCTGTCGGTCTCGATGGGCACCTGGTGGCCGAGCACCGAGCGGGCCTTGATGCCGGCGGACTTGAGCAGCATGGCGAACAAGGCCACGGAGACCTGCTCGCCGGTGGTCACGAGCACGTCCATCTCGGCCTGGTCCGGCTCCTCGGAGAACTGATTGGCCAGGGCGATGAGCCGGTTGGTCTCGCCAGCCATGGCCGAGAGCACCACCACGAGCTTGTTGCCGCGCGCGCGAGCCGCCAGGACCTTCTTCATGACCTGCTGCATGCGCTCCAGGCTGGCCACCGAGGTGCCGCCGAATTTCTGTACGACGATGTTCATGAAGCTGTCATGCCTCCCACTAGTATGCGCAAGTCGTATAGTGTTGGATGATCAGGAGGCCGCGAACCGCCGCAGCTTCCCGTTGATCCCATGCAGATAGCGTCCGGCGGCCTCCCCCGGAGCCTCGATGCGCACGAGCCGGCCGGTCTCGGCTGGCTCCCAGCGCAGGCGCAGGGCGTCATCGGGCAGGTCCCGGCTGTCCAAATACTGGGCCCACTCGATGATGACCAGGCAGCCTGGCGTCTCCAGGCTCTCGCAGAGCTGGTCGTCAGGCCTCGAGGCCTGCCTGTACAGGTCGAAGTGGGCCACTTCGGGCCTGGTCGGGTACAGATTGCACATGGTGAAGCTCGGGCTCGACACCTCGGCTTCCCCGCCGCCAGGCAGCGCGGAAACCAGGCCGCGCACCAGTGTCGTCTTGCCCGCGCCCAGATCGCCTTCGAGCAGGATGGCGAAGCCGGGCCGCGTGGGCATGCCCTCGGCCATGACGCGCCCGAGCTCCAAAGTGTCCTTGGGCCCGGCCAGGCGCAGGAGCAGGGACATGGCTCCTAGCGGCCCCCGCTGCCGAGC
>JAEYTO010000104.1 GCA_023433925.1 Pseudomonadota bacterium
TTGCAGATGACTGGGAAGGGCTTTGCCCTCCCCAGACCCCACCCACCAAGGCCCGCTCTTGATAAGGCGGCCCTTGGAACCCGTATTTCATGTGCAAATGGCTCTAGGCGCTCGCTCCGGCGTTGGCGGCGCAAGTGAATCGCGCCGCCGCCTGCGCTCTGCAAGGCATGCCGACGCATGGCTTGCAGAGCATTTTCAAAAGCACACCGCTCCATCCCCCGATTCTCCCTTGGCCTCATCCGGCCAGGAAAAAACTACCAGTTCGCGCCTGGTCTTTGGCGCTCCAAGTGCCTGAAATCAGTGGCCGCCTGAAATTGGAATGGCCTTTGAATCATCCGGCCCCAAGGAGTGCCCACGATGCAAATTCTTCCCTACAGCGAAAGCGGCGGCATGTCCGGAGCCAGCGAGCGGGATTGGACCCTGAGCGCCGGCAGCGACGCCGCAGCGGCCTTCGCCGGGCTGCTCAGCCAGCACGCCTCGGCGCGGAGCACGCACCAGGGCGCGCCGGTTTCGCCCATGACCAATCCGGCCAGGCTCGACGCCGAAACCCGTCCCGAGGACAAGGTCCGCTCCGGGGCTGATTCCCCCAATGGCCTGGCCATGGGCAACCGTGAGGTGACCAGGGAAGATTTTGCCGCCATGCGCCAGGAGCTGCGCTCCCAGGGCTATGCCGAGAAGGACCTGGATCGGTTGGAGCAGCGCGTGTCCGAAGGCGTGACCTGGCGCGAGCTCCTGCGCGACCTCTCGGAGCTGGCCCGCCTCTCGCGGCTGGGCAACGCCCGCGAGATGAGCGTCGAGCGCGCCATGCTCCTGCAATCGCTTTTCCAGAAGACCGGCTTCTCGTCCACCGAGGCCGAAAGCCTGGTCAAGAGCCTGGGCGCGGGCAACACCCGGCAGGTCCTCGACGCCCTCAAGCGCCAGATCGGGAGCCTTCCCGCGGATACGACCCTGAGCCTGCGCCTGGCCGAACTCAAGGCCCTGGGCGAGTCCATCGATCTTTCGACCAAGGGCGGCGAGACCCTCAAGGGGCTCATCGGCCAGGCGGGCGTCGGCCCCAACGGCCGGATACTGATCACGCCCGAGGGGCTGCGCGGCATGCTCACGGTGCTGCACAACGAATCCTCGGACGGCGTCGGCTACATCCAGCGCATGGAAGCCATGCAGAAGCTCGTGGGCGACATCCTGCGCCAGGCCCAGGCCAAGGCCCAGGGCGAGTCCAATGCCGACCGCCTGGGCCAGGACGCCGGGGACAAGCTCCTCGCCGCGAGCAGGGACGGCATGAAGGCCAAGCACGTCCAAGGCTTGGGCGAGAAGGCCGAGAAGGTCGCGGACAAGAAGGACGAAGGCCTCGGCGACCTGGGCGGCAAGGCCCAGGACAAGTCCGGCCTGCCCAGGAGCCTGCTGGCGGCCGGCATGCCGGCCGAGCCCGCGGCCCAGGCCGTGCCGGATTTCCGGTCCGCTGCCGCCGGCAGGCAGGGCCCGGCGTCTGGCCAGATTTTCCAGCAGGTGCAGAGCGGCATCCTTCAGAATTTGAGCAACGGCGCGCAGCAGCTGACCATCGACCTCACGCCCGAGCACCTGGGCGCCGTGCAGGTCAGGTTGCATCTCCGCGAGGGCGAACTTAACGGCATGATCCGCGCCGAGTCGCCCGAGGCGGCCAAGGCCATCTCCGAGCAGCTCGCCCAGCTCAGGCAGGCCTTGGAGCAGCAGGGCCTCAAGGTGGCCAGCCTGGACGTGCAGACCGGCCCGAGCAGCCAGCAGCCGCAGGGCGACCTGTGGTCGGGCGCCGAGGGCCACAACCTCATGCAGGAGCGCCAGGAGCGCGCGAGAATGCAACGGCTGTCGGCCCTGCGCGGTCAGGCAGGGGAGCGGAGCGTCGCGGCCGGCGATTCGGCGATGCCCAGGATGGGCGGCATCGTGACCAGCGAATCAGTGGATTATTTCGCCTAAACCGGCGTGTGAACCAAGGAGCGGTTTGCCATGACCATGCTGAGCAATGTAACGGGCGCATCCTCGGCCTATGATCGGTATGCGACGAAAGAGAGGACGCAAACGAAGGAGCTGGACCGGCAGGCTTTCCTTAACCTGCTCATGGCCCAGCTCCAGCATCAGGATCCGCTCAATCCCATGGAGGACAAGGAATTCACGGCGCAGCTCGCCCAGTTCTCCAGCCTCGAGCAGCTCAACAACATCAACGACGGCATCAAGAGCCTCAACGAGGGCAGCAGCCGTCAGGACATGCTCGGCGCGGTCAGCTTCATCGGCAAGGACATCCGTGCCTACGGACAGTCGGTAAGCAAGGAGACAGACTCCGAGACGAAGGCGGAGGCCATCAGCAAGATATACTACGAGCTCGAAGAGCCGGTCGCCGACATGTACGTCAACATCTACGACTCCTACGGCGCGCTCGTGCACACCGAGAAGGTCGGCGCCCGTCAGGCCGGCAGCTACGAGTTCAAGTGGGACGGCAAGGACTCGAACGGCAACAAGCTCGCGGATGGCGTCTACGGCGTGGGCATCGCGGCTGAGAGCGCCGAAGGCAAGCCGGTCATGGTCTACACCGAGGTCAGCGGCACGGTCAGCGGCGTGAGCAGCGAGAGCGGCATTCCCATGCTGCGCCTCACCGACGGCCGCAACGTGAGCTTCTTCAACATCAAGGAAATCGTCGGCGACGGCTCCAAGAAAACGGACACCAGCGCGGCCGGCTAGGCCACGACATATTTCCAAA
Organism: Pseudomonadota bacterium; assembly: GCA_023433925.1. GTDB lineage: Bacteria > Desulfobacterota > Desulfovibrionia > Desulfovibrionales > Desulfovibrionaceae > Desulfocurvibacter. The sequence goes on from JAEYTO010000104.1 coordinate 2,729, forward strand.
GGAGGACTGTATGGGCTTGGCAGCATCGATGTTTTCCGGCGTCACGGGCCTCAAGGCCCATGGCGACAAGATGGGCGTCATCGGCAACAACATCGCCAACGTGAACACCCTGGGCTTCAAGGGCGCTCGGATGTTCTTCGAGGACGTCATCAGCCAGGACGTCCCCACGGCCGCCGGCATCGGCCAGGTCGGCCGCGGCGTGGGCGTGGGCGCCATCTACGCCGACTTCAGCCAGGGCGGATTCGAGACCACGGGCGAGGCCACGGACCTGGCTATCGGCGGCCAGGGCTTCTTCACGGTCAAGAAGAAGAACGAGGACCAGCAGTACTACACCCGCGCCGGCAACTTCCGCTTCGACCAGGATGGCTTCCTGACCGATCCCAACGGACTTGTGCTCCAAGGTTGGAAGGTCGAGCGGTCCAACCCCTCGGCGGCTGTGTCCGGAGCGGTGACCAACTCCTCGCGCGTGCGCATCGTGGGCACGCCCACGGATGTCCGACTGAACAACTTCCAGTCCCCGCCCCAGGAGACGACCAACGTGACGGTCGTGGCCAACCTGGACTCGGGCGAGCCCAGCCGCGCCAACAGCGGGACCAACCCGCTGGCGGCCATGTTCGAACTGTGGGACGCCACGCAGACCACGCCGATCACCGAGGCCCAGTACAGCTACCAGTCGACCATCAAGGTCTTCGACGAGAACGGCAAGGCCCACGACCTGACCGTCTACTTCGACCAAGTGGACGTGGAGGACTCGGGCGGCAAGAAGGTCTGGGAGTACATGGTTACGGTGCCCCCGGCCGAGGATGGGCGCAGTTTCGTCGACGGGCTCGGCAACACCGTGCAGTTGAAGGATACCCAGATCGGCGGCGTGCTCATGACGGGCACCATGACCTTCAGCGCGGCCGGCCAGATGGAGAACCTGACCGCCTACACGCTCAAGGACCCGAACGCGCTGACCGTGGACACTGACGCCGACGGTGTGCCGGACGCCTCCGCGCCCTGGGTGGGAGACGACCCCACCGACATGCAGAACTGGACTCTGGCCGATTTCTCCCAGAACGGCTATCCGGTCATAGCGGCCAACTTCCTGGGCAAGCCGGGGCTGAGCTTCACTAACTCCCCGCCGCCCGCGGGCACGACCAAAGGACCTTCGCTCCTCGAGATCAACCTGGGCATGAAGAACGGCGACCTGACCGCCGACCCGCTGGGAGGCTATCCGGGCTGGGGACCGGCCGCAACGGCCACGTCCCTCGCCGGCCTCGCCGATCCGGACCCTTTGAATCCGCTCACCGGGGCCGAAATCTTCCCGCTCATGCCCGGCATGTCCACGGCCCAATTGCTGGCCAGCGCCACCACGTCCTATGACGACGGCTCGGCCACGCTCTTCCAGAGCCAGGACGGCTACGCCGCGGGCATCCTCCTCGGTGTGTCCGTGGACCGCGACGGCATCCTGAGCGGCCGCTACTCCAACGGCCAGATTCTGGAACTATATGCGATCACGCTGGCCGACTTCAACAACCGCTGGGGCCTGCGGCGCGAGGGCAGCAACCTGTTCTCCGAAACCCGCGACTCGGGCGCGGCCATCACCAACCAGGCCAACCACGGCGGCAAGGGCTCCGTGGCCTCGAACTCCATCGAGCTGTCCAACGTGGACCTGGCCGACGAGTTCGTGCAGATGATCACCACCCAGCGCGGCTTCCAGGCCAACGGCAAGATCATCACCACCACCGACACCCTGCTGGGCGAGGTCATCAACCTCAAGCGTTAATCAGCCTCATACAGGCTTTCCTCCCAACACAAAGGCCGCGCCTGTCCGAACGGGCGCGGCCTTCCGCTTTTTCACGCCGCGAACGCACCACGTCCGCCTGCCTGCGGATTGCCTGGTCATTCCAGCCCGCCCCGTGACACGAAAAATGAAAAATTCTTTGAGTGGGTGGGGTCCGGGGAAGGGCGAATTTTCTTTCAAGAAAGTTCGCCCTTCCCCCGGTTCCTCCTACAACTGCACCTGGATGCCAAGCTCCACCACGCGGTCGGGAGGGATGCCGAAGTAGGAGGTCGTGTTCCAGGCGTTGCGCGACATGAACACGAAAAGGGCCTTGCGCCACGCGGCCATGGGCGCGTTTCCGGAGAGCAGCAGTGTCTCCCTGTTCAGGAAGAACGAGGTCGAGTGAATGTCCATGTCCAGGCCATGCCCCGTGGCCAGGGTCATGATCTCGGGCACGCTGGGCCGTTCCATGAAGCCGTATCTGGCGATGATCTGATGGAAGCCCTGGCCCAGGGACGTCAGGGCGAGCCGCTCCTCGGGCGGCACGTGCGGCGTGTCGGCGGACAGGATGGACAGGAAGATGATGCGCTCGTGGAGCACGCCATTGTGCTTGAAATAGTGGAGGAGCGACACGGGCACGCCCCGGGGCGAGATGGACATGAACACGGCCGTGCCGGGAGTGCGGTATGGCTTGTAGCCGGCGATGTCCCTGAGAAAGACGTCCATGGGCACATGGGCCTCGCTGAAGCGCTTGGCGAGCATGGCCCGGCCGTCGCGCCAGGTGGCCATGGCCGTGAAGACCAGCGCGGCCAGCGTCAGGGTGAACCAGCCGCCGTCCATGATCTTGAGCAGGTTCGCGCCGAGGAAGGCCAGGTCGAAGGTCAGGAACAGGGCGAGCAGGGATACGCTCCTCCATAGAGGCCACTGCTGGTCCCTGCGGGTCAAGAGGTAGAAGAGGATCGAGGTGGTGGTCATGGTCGCCGTGACGGCGATGCCATAGGCGGCGGCTAGGCGGCTCGATTCCCTGAAGGCGAGCACGAGGCCGATGCAGGCGACCATGAGCGCCCAGTTCACGTTGGGCAGGTATATCTGACCCTTGGTGTGGGCCGAGGTGTGCACGACGTGCATGCGCGGGCTGAAGCCGAGCTGGATGGCCTGCTGCGTGAGCGAATACACGCCGGAGATCATGGCTTGCGAGGCGATGATAGCGGCTCCGGTGGCCAGGCCGACCATGGGGTAGAGCAGCGCGGGCGGCACAAGGCCGTAGAAAGGGTTGGAGGCCAGCTCGGGATGGGCGAGGAGCAGCGCGCCTTGTCCGAAGTAGTTCAGGAGCAGCGCGGGCAGCACGATGGCGTACCAGGACAGGCGGATGGGCAGGCGGCCGAAGTGGCCCATGTCCGCGTAAAGCGCCTCGCAGCCCGTGATGCACAGGACCACGGAGCCGAGCGCCACGATGCCGTGGAAGTGGTTGAGGACGAAGAACCTGTAGGCCTGGACGGGGTTGAGCGCGGCGAGGACATGAGGCTGCTGGATGATCTCGCGCAGGCCGAGCGCGGCGAGCACGACGAACCAAAGGATCATGACCGGGCCGAACACCCTGCCGATGGCGGCGGTGCCATGCTTCTGGAAGAAGAAGAGTCCCAGGAGCACGGCGCAGGTCAGCGGCACGACGAAATCGGCCGCGGTGGTCGTGGCCACGTTGAGGCCCTCCATGGCCGAGAGCACCGAGATGGCCGGCGTGATGACGCCGTCGCCATAAAGGAGCGCCGCGCCGAAGACGGCCATGAGCGCGACAAACGGCAGCCGCCCCCGGCGGTTGTGGGGCCTTCCGAGCAGGGCGAGCAAGGCGAAGATGCCACCCTCGCCGTTGTTGTCCGCGCGCAGGATGAATGCCACGTACTTGATGCTCACGATCACCATGAGCGACCAGAACACCAGGGACAGCACGCCGAAGATGTTGGTCTGCGAGACAGGCACGGCGTGCAGGCCGTGGAAGCACTCCTTGATGGCGTAGAGTGGGCTGGTGCCGATGTCGCCGTAGACGATGCCCAGCGCCGCAAGGGCCAGGGCAGCGGTGTGTTGGGCGTCTTGCGGCTTGGAAGGCCGCGAGGGGCCGGACGAAATTGCCGTCTTGCCCTCGTGCGTGTCGGAAAGCGCGCTCGGTGAAGGCATATTCAAGGACCTCCAGGAATCCGGGACTCCTCCCGGTTGCCCGGAGGTCTCCCTTCGACGCCTACGAGGTTAGCTGTCGGGCTCGGGCCGAAGAGCATGCCCTACGCCGTGCCGGCGATACGCCCCGAATGAGTGGGTCCCCCGTTCCCGTGCCGCGGGATTCGGCAAGACCGAACTGTATTCAGGGCGGCGCAGGCCGTCAACTCGTGACCGCCTGTCGTTTGCCGACAAGCGGCATCGGCATGCGCGGCTCGGGGCTCCGCGCTGACGGCCGGACCCGCGAGGCGGGCCTTCCCGGGCCAGCGGCACGGCTGCCTTGGCTCATCCGGCATCATTGGCCGTCGTGCGGTCTTGCTTGCGACGGACCTTCAGAACCCTGTCCTCCCTGCTCGACATGAGAGCAGCATGCCCCGCAGCCACCCTGGAGCGTGAATGGCCTGCGCGCGGCGCGTGATGAAGGCGTAATCGCGGCGGTAGTTTTGGCCGCTCCGGGCGCCGGGCCGGAAAGAATGACCGCGCCCAGGGCCTCGCATGGAGGGAAAAGTCTACCGGGCATGACTACAAGTATTTGAGATTACATAATAAATATGCCTGGCACCCGGATTGCTCATCATCCGGCAAACATGGATTGCTCCCCGTAGGGCAAATACAAGGAAGGCTCCGCCAGAACAAGGAGGTTTCGAGCATGTCTCTGGTTATCAATCACAACCTTATGTCCATGAACGCGGCCAGGAACCTGAATACCGCTTATGGCCAGTTGAGCACGTCCACCCGCCGTCTGTCCTCGGGCCTGCGCGTCGGCACCGCGGCCGATGACGCCGCCGGCTTGGCCATCCGCGAGCTCATGCGCGCCGATATCGCGTCCTACAACCAGGGCGTGCGCAACGCCATGGACGCCATCAGCATGATCCAGACCGCCGACGGCGCTCTCCAGGTCGTCGACGAGAAGCTCATCCGCATGAAGGAGCTTGCGCAACAGGCCGCCACCGGCACCTACAACTCCGACCAGCGCCTGATCATCGACTCCGAATTCCAGGCCATGGCCTCGGAGATCACGCGTATCGCCAACGCCACGGACTTCAACGGCATTTATCTGCTCAACGGCAACCTGTCCGCGACTCCCGGCCAGACCGCCGGTCAGTCGCACGACGGCACGGGCATGCAGTCCACGGGCCCGCTGAAGATTCACTTCGGCACGGGCAACGACTCTTCCGAGGACTACTACTACATCACCATCGGCGACTGCACCGCATCGGCCCTGGGCATGGGACTGAGCGCCGCTCCCGACGCCAAGGGGCGCTCCATCTCCACGCAGGCCCTGGCGCAGCAGACCCTGACGGTCATAAACGACGCCATCACCTCCAAGGACAACATACGCGCCCACCTCGGCGCCGTGCAGAACCGCCTTGAGAACACGGTAACCAACCTGCAAATCATGGTCGAGAACCTGCAAGCCTCCGAATCGCGCATCTCCGACGTGGACGTCGCCGCCGAGATGACCGAGTTCGTGCGCCAGCAGATTCTGTCCCAGTCCGCCGTGGCCATGCTGGCCCAGGCCAACTCCCTGCCCAAGATGGCCATGCAGCTCATCGGCGGCTAGCCCGCGGCTCCTGGATAATGAAAGAGCGCCCTTCGGGGCGCTTTTTTCATTTGGAAGCCAAGCGAGCGCTCGCTGCGCCGCCGTCGCGGCCTACTCCTCGCCCAGGCGCTCGATGGCCACGCGCGCGGCGAGCTGCTCGGCCCGCTTGATGCTCGCGCCCGAGGCTGCGAAGGCCTGGCCGTCCGGCAGGCGCACTTCCACTTCGTAGATGCGGGCGTGATCCGGGCCGCTGGCGCCGAGCTGCACGTATATCGGCCGTTTCTTGAACCGCTCCTGCGTGATCTCCTGCAACCTGGTCTTGTAGTCCTTGGCTTTGGGCAGCTCCGGACTCTCGGGCCACAGGTCCCGGAGCAGATGGGACACGAACTCCAGGGCCGCGGGGTAGCCGCCGTCCAGGAACACCGCGCCGAGCAGGGCCTCCAGGGCGTCGGCCAGCAGCGAATCCCGGTCGCGGCCGCCCTGGCTCTCCTCGCCCCTGCCGAGCAGGATGGTCCGGTTGAGACCCAGCACCCGGGCCAGCTCCGCGAGGGTCTTCTCCTTGACCAGGCGCGAACGGATGCGCGTGAGCTGGCCCTCGTGCGCGTCCGGGTAGCGCCGGAACAGGCATTCGGACACGGTCAGCTCCAGGACCGCGTCGCCCAGGAACTCCAGGCGCTCGTTGCTCTCCGGCGCCTGGCCTTGCTCGTTGGCGAAGGAGCTGTGCGTCAGGGCCCGCGTCAAGTGCTCGGGCCGGCCGAACGTGTAGCCGAGCTCGGCCTGAATCGCGGCCAAGCGCTCCGCATCGATGGGCATATCTGGTCCTCCCCTGAGGACGAAGGGCTTACCCGGAACCGGGGCCTTCGTCAAAACGCGGCCGGCGGTCCGCCGGACGCGAGTTGATGATGCGGCCTCGTCCTGGTACATGCAAGCGAACGCGCCACGAGGAGGATGCGATGGCCGGCATATACATCGGCTCCACGGCCGGATACTCCGGCAAGAACATGGTCATCATGGGCCTTGGCCTGAAGCTCCAGAAGGAGGGCTACTCCGTCGGCTACATGAAGCCCGTGGGCGCCATGCCGGCCGACGTGGGCGGCCGTCCCGGGGATGAGGACGCGCGCTTCGTCCAGGACGTGCTGGGCCTGGAGGGCGATCCGGCCGCGGTCACGCCCGTGCTCGTGACGCAGGATTTCAAGATCAGGGCCTTCGGCGGCCAGTGCGGCGACCTCATGGCGCCCATCGAGGAGAACTACCGGAAGCTCTCGCAAGGCCGCGACGTCATGCTCGTGGCCGGCTCGGGCTCCATGTACTCCGGCAAGTACTGCGGCGTGGACGGCGTGTCCGTGGTCAAGCGCCTGGGCATCAAGGCTCTGGTCATCGACCGCTTCCACAAGGAGCTCAACTACGATTATCTGGCCGTGCTCAGGGAGGAGCTGGGCGAGTCCCTGGCTGGCGCCGTGCTCAACGACATCCCGCACGCGTTCATGGACGAGGTGCAGTCCATGATCCGGCCCTTCCTGGAGCGCAAGGGCGTGCGGGTCCTGGGCATCATCCCCAGGGACCCGCTCATGGGCGCCATCAAGGTGGGCGACCTGGCCCAGCGCCTGGGCGGCAAGGTCATCTCCGCGGCCTCCAAGGCCGAGCGCGTGGTGGAGAACTTCCTCATCGGCACCATGCAGGTCGAGAACTTCATGACCCACTTCCGCAAGAACAAGAACTCCGCGGTCATCGTGGGCGGCGACCGGTCCGACGTGCAGCTCGTGGCCCTGGAGGGCGACTGCCCCTGCCTCGTGCTCACGGGCAATCTCTACCCCAACGACATCATCCTGACCCGCTCCGAGGTCCTGGAGATCCCCATCATCATGGTCCGCGAGGATACATACACCGTGGCCAAGCGCATGGAGACCATCCTCTCCCGCCACAAGCTGCGCGACGTGATCAAGATCCGCCAGGGCGCGCAGCTCGTGTCCAGCTCCATCGACATCGACATGCTCAAGAAGGCGGCTGGGCTGTAGCCGGCCTCGGCGCCGCGACCCGCCCTGGGTGCCGGAGAGGCGTGGAGAGGGCAGGGCCCTCTCTCATTTGATTTGCTAGGCGTTTTAGCCTGGGTAGCCCGTGTCCGCGGGCAGGCCGCGACCCTGGGCCGCCGACTTGGCCAGCTGGTCGCAGCGCTCGTTTTCGGGGTGGCCGCTGTGGCCGCGCAGCCAGTGGAAGCGCACCTGATGGATGGACAGCAGAGGCAGCAGGCGCAGCCAGAGGTCCTGGTTCTTGACCGGCTTCTTTTCGGCGTTCTTCCAGCCGTTCTTCTGCCAGGAGACGATCCAGCGCTTCTCGATGGCGTTGCGCACGTACTGGGAATCGGTCCACAGCTCCACCCCGCACGGCTTCTTGAGGGCCGAGAGGGCCTCGATGACGGCCAACAGCTCCATGCGGTTGTTGGTGGTCAGCCGAAAGCCGCCGAAAAGCTCCTTCCGCTGGCCCCCGCCCAGGAGGATGGCGCACCAGCCGCCTGGTCCGGGGTTTCCCAGGCAGGAGCCGTCCGTGTAGATGGTCACGTCCTCATTAGGCATGGGCGGTCTCCAGGCGTTCCAGTATGAGTGTCAGGGCGCTCTTGAGCCCTTCGGGCCAATTCCCGCCGCCCCAATATTGCTCGAAGTGGCTTTCGCGCAAGTCGCGGATGAACTCCTGGCCCAGAGCGCCGGCGACCAGGGCGGGGAACTCCAGGACCACCAGCCGGGTCTCGGGGTTGATGCCCACGTAGAGCGTGCGGGGCCCAACGTCCGGCACCTTGAGCACGTCCGTCACGACGTGCAGCCTGAGCTCCACCCCGTAGCGCTCATTCAGCACCTGGGCCACGGCGCGCACGTGGGCCAAGTCTTCCTCGGCCAGGGCCCCGGTGGCGTCGGAGATGGCCTGGCGGGTTTTGAGGAGCGTCAGTTTGCGCTCGTTGTTCTGCCAGAAGGCCCAGGCCACGAGGATGAAAACGAGGGCCAGGCCCAGCAGGCGGAGAAAGCCCGTCGAGGCGGAGTGGCCGCCGCGTCGGGGGAAGAAGATGCTCATTGCGGGTCCTCGGGAGCGTTTGGCGGCATGGGTTGCCGGGGACATACGCTTTTTGGCCGAAGCTTGGCAAGCCCGTGGTTCGGCTGTCGGGGCTTGCCTTTCCGCGCGATTGCAACCATGTAGAGCCCAGAGGGCGCAGCCTGTTTCGCGGCGCGCTTTCGCGTCACGTGGACCGAAGGCGACACCTGCGCCGGGCGGCGCAGGAGAGTTCGTATTCCATGTCACGCCCGCAATCCGCCTCGCGATGCGCCTGGAAAGCGGCATCCGCGAGGCTTCACATCAGGAGGACGAGCATGGCCGAGAACGGCAAGGGCGTATCCAAGTCCGCCGCGGGGCTCATGGCCGGCCTGGCCTTCGCCGCCGGGCTCTTCATCGGGGTCGTGGTCAGCGGCGAGCTGCGCCAGGAGCCGGCTCCCGTGGCTCCGGCGAGTGGCCCGGAGGCGGCCGGGCCGGCGCAATCGGGGCAACAGGTTCCGCCGGAGATGGCCCGGCACATCGCGCATCTGGAGGAGGAGGCCGCCAAGAAGCCGGACGACGCCAACGGCTGGGTCCAGCTCGGCAACGCCTATTTTGACACGCACCAGCCCGAGAAGGCCATCCGGGCCTACGAGCGCTCCCTGGAAATCGCGCCGGGCAATCCGAACGTGCTCACGGACCTGGGCGTCATGTACCGCCTGGCGGGGCAGCCGCGAAAGGCCGTGGAGAACTTCGACAAGGCCATGGCCGCCGACCCCAAGCACGAGATAGCGCGCCTCAACAAGGGCGTGGTGCTCCTGAACGATCTCGGGGAGCGCGAGGCGGCCCTCAAGGCATGGGAGGATCTGCTGGCGATCAACCCCGAGGCCACGGCCCCGGGCGGCAGGCGTGTCGCGGACCTCGTCCGCGAGTTGAAGGCCGGGGCGCCGATAAAGTAGTCGTCCGTACGTAGCAGGATTTTCGCTGGACGTATAACGGCTTTCTGGCCAATGCGTTTGAGTTCGGACGCCGTATTGCGGCAAGCCGGTGCATGCATGGATGGACAGTCCGGCGCCATGGGCTCCCGCACAAAAAAAGTGTTACATATGGGACTGATTCAGGAATTCCTATACAGGCCGTACTGTCAATTCGTGTCTTTTCCTTGGGAGCGCGGATACATTCCATTTCGCGATGGATGAAACCACCCTGAAACACATCTTCGGCCGCAGCCTTCGCCGGCTGCGGATTGAAAAAGACAAAACCCAATCGCAACTGGCCGAGGAGACGGGCATCTCCGAGGAATACCTGAGCAAGATCGAGCGCGGTTTGGCCTCTCCATCCTTTCTGGTCATCGCCCGCCTCACGGACGTATTGGGCGTGCGGCCGTCCGAGCTTTTCCGCATACGCGACAGCGCGGCGGAGCCCGGCCAGGCCGTGCGCGAGCACCTTTCAGAGGCCGAGGAGCTCTTGCGCGGGACCTTCGAGTCCCTGCCGCTCGGGTTGTTCGTGTCCACGCACGAAGGCCGCTTCCTGCTCGTCTCGCCCTCCTTCACGGCCATGCTCGGCTATGGCACGCCCCAGGAACTGCTGGCCGCGGTGCGCGACATCGGCCAGGACCTCTACGCGGAGCCGTCCGAGCGCGACGAGTTCCTGTCCTGCATCCCGCGGGACGGCAGCCTGCGTTCCGCCAGACTGGCCTTCAAGCGGCCCGGCGGCGAGCGGCGCGTGGTCACGCTGCACATGCGGCGCCTGCCGGGCCACGAGCCGGCCGTCTACGTCGGCATCGTGGAGGACGAGTCCACGAGCCGGCTCGTGTTTCCCTCGGCCGGGACACACGACAAGCCGGCCCTGGCTATGAGCGAGTTCCATCACCGTGTGCTGAACGCATTCTCCCTGCTGCACAGCTACCTGGAGATGGAGCTGCTCAAGGCCGAGGAGTCCCCGTGCCGGCAGATCCTCGGCGAGACCAAGGCCAGGGTTCACGCCATGGCGCGCCTGCACCGCCGCCTGATGAGCCCCGGCACCGGCCGCATGCGCGTGCGCGATTACCTGCGCGAGGTCCTGGATGCGGCCCGCTGCTCCCTGCCGCCCGACAAGAGCCTGAATCTGGCCATGGACATCGAGGACGTGGAGCTTGACTGGCACCAGGCCCTGTCCGCGGGCATGATCGCCCTGGAACTGGTCACCAACGCCGTGAAGCACGGCTTTCCTCAGGGAGGCGCCGCGAGCGTGCGGGTCAGCCTGTCCCGCGAGGAGAGCCGGCACAGGCTCGAAGTGGCCGACAACGGCGTGGGCCTGCCGCCGGACATTGATCCGCGCAATCCCAAGAGCTTCGGCCTCACGCTCGTCAGCAGCCTGGTCAACCAGCTTCAGGGCGACCTCTGTCTGGAGAACGACCAGGGCGCCAGGTTCTCCGTCGTCTTCCCCGTCTGTTAACGTATTTTGCGAATCAGCTGAGAGAGGGCGCTGCCCTCTCTCAGTTGATTTGCAAATCGCCCTAGGGGGCCGGCTCAGCCTTGCCGGCCTTGCGCATGCGCAGGTTCATGAACTCCACGAAGAGCGAGAAGAGCATGGCGAAGTAGATGTAGCCGCGGTCGATGTGCTTGCCCAGGCCTTCGGCCACGAGGAACACGCCCACCAGGAGCAGGAAGGAGAAGGCGAGCATCTGCACCGTGGGGTTGCGGTTCACGAACTCGCTTACCGGACCGGAGAAGACGAGCATGACAATGACCGAGATAACCACGGCCGCGATCATGACCTCGATGTGCCGGGCCATGCCCACGGCCGTGATGACTGAGTCCAGGGAGAAGATCACGTCGAGCGTGACGATCTGAACGATGGCGCTGGCCATGGACGCAGCGGCCTTCTTGGCCGCCGCATGCTCCGTGGGGTGGCCCGTGGTCTTCTCGTGGATCTCCAGCGTGGCCTTGGCCAGCAGGAACAGCCCGCCGAGCAGGAGCACCAGGTCCTTGCCCGTCACCGTGTGCTCGAAGATGGGCAGCTCGAACAGCGGCGTGGTCAGGCGCATGACCCAGGTGATACCGAGCAGGAGCGCGATACGCGAGAACATGGCCAGGCCGATGCCCCACTTGCGCGCCCGCTCGCGGTGGCGCTGGTCCATGCGGCCGGTGATGACCACGATGAACACGATATTGTCGATGCCGAGCACGATTTCGAGGCCGGTGAGCGTGAGCAGGGCCAGCAGGGTCTCGACGGTGAAGAGTTCGGGCATGGCTCCGGTCCGGTTTGATGGTCTGAAATGGGCGGCCGATGCAGGAGTATAGCCGGGATTGCCTCCCGGATGCAATGCCGTGGACTCGGACTTCGCGGACCTGGAGCGAACGGAGCCATCCGGAGCGGGATTCCAGTCTCGCCCCGACGGTTCTTCGCTGATCCATCAGATTGTTGAAAAAAGGCCGTCCTGGCTTTCAACTCGCGCCGCTCGGGCAAAACTCAGGCATTACATCACGGATGCCGTGCGCCTGTGCGCATCCGGCGAGCCGCCCCGGACCGCCCTGGGCCGCGCGGTCTGCTTTTCAACAGGCTGCTGGGCCAGAACGCGCCGCACGGCTTCCAAACAGGCGCGGCTTCTGCCATGGTCGTCTCAAGACCCGGCCCCGCACCGCAGCAAGGAGTCGCGCCATGCCCCGTACGCCCCTGAACAAGCCCCTCGCCGCCCTGATCCTGGCCTCGGCCCTGACCCTGCCGCTCATGGCCGCCGCTCCGGTCCTGGCCGCCGAGGCCCTTGAGCGTACGGTCATCGAGATGTGGAACACGTGCACCGTGCCCCGACCGCCCGAACTCAAGCAGGTCGAGGTCGACCACAAGACCACGGCCTTGCTCGTCCTGGACATCGAGGAGTTGACCTGCAACGAAAAGAGCCGGCCGCGCTGCCTGAAGACCGTGCCCGGCATCGCCGCGTTCCTGGCCAAGGCCCGCGCCGCGGGCATGCCCGTGGCTTTCTCGCTGACGAAACGCGGCACGCCCGAGACCATCCTGCCGCCTGTTCAGCCGAAGAAGGGCGAACCCGTGTTCCAGGCCAGCGTGGACAAGTTCGTGGGCACCGAGCTTGAGCAGTTCCTCAAGTTCAAGGGCGTCAAGACCGTCATCGTCACCGGCACGGCCTCCAATGGCGCGGTGCTGCACACGGCCGTGGGCGCGGCCATTCGCGGCTTCGACGTGGTCGTGCCCGTGGACGGCATGTCCGGCGCGAGCCTCTACGAGGAGCAGTACACGGTCTACCACATCGCGGCCGCGCCGGGCATCAGGGACAGGTCGCTGCTGACGAGGTTCGGGATGATGGGGATCAGGTAGCTGGCTGCAACCATCCCGTCATCGACGGCAACAAGCGCACGGCCTACGTCACGGCCAGGCTGTTCCAGGAGCTGAACGGGCAAACGCTCACAGCCCCGCCGACGGAGCGCGTGCTCATGTTCCTGCGGCTCGGCGCAGGGGAGGCGGGGCAGGAGGAGTTGGCGGGGTGGTTGGGGCGGTGAAGAGGCGCCAGAGGCCGTGGGAGATGTCAAGAGAGCGAGGATAACTCAGCACTGAATCGATTCACGGTGCGAGGGCAAGGGATCTGATCAGCAGCCAACCTTGGCAAGTCTCGCGGAAGCCGGAACACAAGCGGCCCGCATCCCATTATCAGGGCGCAGGCCGCGCAAGCCCATGCGGGCCATCTTTCATTCAGTCAATGCTACAGAAACGCCTTGTACGGGAAGTCCAGAGCCTGCCCAAGCCGCTTGGCCATCTCCTTGCCGATGGGCCGCTTGCCCCTCTCCATCTCGGAGATATGCGACTTGTGCACGCCGATCTCGGCGGCCAGCTCCGCCTGGGTCATCTCCCTGAGCCCGCGCGCGCCGCGCAGCACGGAACCAGGATGCGACTCGGGAAAGGCCTCTTCGGCCGGAACATTCGGCTCCACTACTTCTTCAATGGCCCTGACCACGGCCTCGGCCTGCTTCGCCGAGACGACCGCGCGGACTTCCACAAGGCCGTCAGTACGGGGCGTTCTCGTGAGTTCCAACATACGTTACCTCCACCAGGCAAACGACCTTGTCCGTCACCTGCCATACCGCCACATACGTTGGACGGCCTTTGTTCAGATGACAGTGGTAGACCTCGCCGGGCCGGTTCTTGAGTTTCCCGAAGCGGGGCATGGTCGGCTGAATTGGTCCGCCCAATTCGATCGCCCGCCGCAAGGCGTCCAATCGCTCCGCGATCCTGATTGGCAGCTTCGTCTTTTGCTTGGCTGCCTTGGCCGTGAATTCAACCGTCCATGGCATGGACCTGGGTAACCATTTTTTGGTTACTCGTCAATGGGGATAGGGAGGGTGTCTGAGGATAGGCAAAAGAGAGGACCAAAGCGACCAAGGAAGGCTGGGGCTTCGGAAGCCTCAAAGAAAAGAGGAAGGGCCATCGCTGGGAGGCGGCATATCGATTGCCGAATAAGGCCGTTCTGGCTTTTCGGCTTTGCAAGGCTTGAGCAAAGCCAAAGCGGCACTCACGGATGCTTCGCCTCTGCCAGCATCAGGCGGGCCATCCTGGCCGCACATCTGTTTTCAACAGGAACTCCATCTGGTTTGCGTATGTTTCTACCCCCGGAGCGCCTCGATCGGGTCCAACCGCGCCGCGCTCCTCGCCGGCCTCAATCCAAACAGCACGCCGATGCCCATCGCCGCGACGAGCGCGATGCCGAAAATCCTCCACGACAGTTGAATCTCCAGTATCTCCAATCGCTCCAGAAATTGCGCCGCGCCCATGCCCAGCGTCACGCCCACCAGCGCGCCGATCACGGTCAGCAGCACGGCCTCGGCCAGGAATTGCAGCATGATCGCCCTCGACGTCGCGCCCACGGCCTTCCTGAGCCCTATCTCGCGCGTGCGCTCGCTCACGGACAGGTAGAACAAATTGGCCAGCACGAAGCCGCCCACGGTCATGGCCACGAGGCTCGTCACGCCCAGGAAGGCCATCAGCCCGCCCTGGATCACGGACAGGAACTTGAGCACCTCGTCAGCCGTGAGGATGGTGAAGTCGTCGGGCTCGCCGGGCCGCAGGCCGTGGAGGTGGCGCAGGAAGGCGCGCAGGTTCTCGCTGTTGGCCTCCATGTTCTCGGGGTCGCGGAACTTGATGCGCAGGGCGCGGAAGTACTGGCGGTCGAGGTTGAAGCGCTGGGTGAGCGTGGTCAGGGGCATGACGATGCGCTCGTCCGGGTTGCCCGGCCCGCCAGTGGCCCCGCGCTCCGTGAGCTTGCCGATGACCTGGAAGGGTATGCTGTTCACGAAGACCGTCCTGCCCACGGGCGAGTCGTCGCCGAAAAGCTCGCGCGCGGGTACGGAGCCGAGCAGGGTCACCCTGGCCCCGCGCTCCACGTCCTCCTCGTTCAGGTCGCGGCCCTCGGCCAGGGGCCAGTTCCAGGCCTGGGCATAGTTGGCCGTGGAGCCGATGGCCGAGTCCAGGTCGATGGTCGTGTTGCCGTGGCGCAGCTTGAGGTTGCGCTTGGCGCGCATGGGCACCACAAGGTACGCGCCGGGCAGGGACTGGCGCAGGCGCTCCACGTCGTTCCAGGACAGGGTCAGCGTGCGCATGCCCACGGCGCGGTTCATGACGTCGCCGCCGAGCACGAAGGCCGCGTCAGGCCCGAAGGTGTCGGTGATCTCGCGCGCCTTGCGCTGCGCACCGTCCACGGCGGCCACGATGATGGTCAGCGAGGCGATGCCCAGGCCCACGCCCAGGATCACGAACAGGCTTCGCAATCGGTAGGCCCACAGGGCCTGGGCGGCCATGCGCGCGGTGCTCAAGAGTCGCGCCAGACGGCGCACGGCTAGTTCCCGCCCTTGGGAGACCGTGGTCCGGGGCTCGGTGCGCCGTTTTGGCTTGGCTGGTCGCGGTGCGCGGTAGCCGAGAGAGGGCTCTGCCCTCTCTCGGACTCTCTCCCGCCAGGGGAATCATTCCCCTGGACCCCGGTTTCTTTGGGCGGAGGCGCTGACCCATCCTGCGCCGCGCGGCCGTCCACGATGTGGATGCGGCGTTGGGCGTAGGCGGCCGTGGCCTCGTCGTGCGTGACGAGGATGACGGTCATGCCCGTGGCGTGAATGGACGAGATGAGCGCCATGATCTCCTTGCTCGTGGCCGAGTCGAGCTGGCCCGTGGGCTCGTCGGCCAGCAGCAGGCGCGGGCCGTTGACCAACGCGCGGGCGATGGCCACGCGCTGCTGCTGGCCGCCCGAGAGCTGCGCGGGCGTGAAGCCCGCCCGGTCGGCCAGGCCCACGCGGTCGAGGATCTCGCCGGCTCGGCGGCGCAGTTCGGCGCGCGGCGTGCCGGCGTACACGCCGGGGAGCATGACGTTCTCCAGGGCCGTGGCGTAGGGGATGAGATAGAAGCTCTGGAAGATGAAGCCGGTCATGCGGTTGCGCAGGGCGGACAGCTCGTCGTCCGACAGGTGCGACACGTCGCGGCCCTCCAGCTCGTAGGAGCCGGAGCTGGGCCGGTCGAGCAGGCCGAGGATGTGCAGGAGCGTGGACTTGCCCGAGCCCGACGCGCCCTGCAAGGCCACGAACTCGCCCTGGGCGATGTCGAGAGTGATGCCCTTGAGGACCTCGATGGTCTGGTCGCCCTGCTGGTAGCGCTTGTGGATGCCGCGCAGGCGGACGAGCGGAGCGCTACTGACCGCCGCCACTTCCGCCTCCGCCCGATTCACCGGATGGGCCGGACGGACCGCCCGGCTGTCCGCCTGGCTCGCTCGGCCGGCCTGGCTGCCCGCCGCCCTCCTGGCCTTCGCCGTTTCCGTCGCTGCCGCCGCCCGCGCCGGGCCTGCCGGGCGATGCGCCTTCACCCCGGCCGCCGCTTCTTTCGCTACCGCCACCGCTGGCCGCGGGTTGTCCGCCCAGGGGCGTCACGGGAACTTTCAGATTTGGAATAACGACCTGCGTGGCCACAACGTCGCCGACCCGCAAGCCGGAGACGATTTCGCTCGTGTTCAGCCCCAGCAGGCCAAGCTCGGGATTGACCTGGCGCACCTCGCCGCCCGGCAGGACCTGGAAGACCACCTGGCGGTCGCCGAGCCACTTGAGGGCCGTGTTAGGCAGGACCGGCACGCCCTTGCGCTCCTCGACCACGATGCGGCACTGGGTGGTCATCTCCGGCCGCAGGGCCAGGGCCTGTTGCGGGTCGAGCGGCACGAGGGCCCGGTAGTAGACGATGTTGTCGCGGATCTCGGGCTCGGGGTAGATCTGGTCGATTCGGCCCCGGAACTCGCGATGCTGGTAGGCGTCCACGCTGAAGGTCACGTCCATGCCGGGCCTGATCTGGCCCACATCGGTCTCGTCCACGTAGATCCACATCTCCAGGCGCGTGGGGTCGATGACCGTGACAAGGTTGGTGACTTGCAGGCCGGAAACCACGGTTTCGCCCTCCTGGGCCGTGACCTGGGACACGAGGCCCGAGATGGGGGTGGTGATGCGCGTGTAGGATTGGCGCACCTGCACGGATCGGAGCGAGGCTTGGGCCTCGGCCACGGCCTTCCGGGCCTTGGCCAGCTCCTGCTCGTACTCCGCGCGCGTGCGCACGAGGGTCGAGCGGCGGGCGGCCAGCTCGTTCACGGCCACGTCCAGGTCGCGGCGGGCCTGATCCTGGGCGTCCTGGGGCTGTACGCCCCTGGCCACAAGATCCTCCTGGCGCTTGAAGTTGGCCCGCGCGTAGTCGGACCTGGCCTGGGCCAGGGCGAGCTGGGCCTGGGCCTCCTCGATCTGCAAGGGGTAGACGTTCCGCACGCGCGACAGCTCGGCCTGGGCGCTGGCCAGGCGGGCCTGGGCCTCGGCCAGCTCGGCCTCCACCTCGCGGCTGTCGATGACCGCCACGAGGTCGCCCTCGTTCACGCGGTCGCCGACCTTGACCGGCATGCGCTCAATGGTGCCCGTGGCGCGGGCCCCTATCTTGACCATGGCGCCCACCTGGGCCTTGACGATGCCCGTGGCCTCCAGGACCTTGCGCACGTCACCCAGGCCAATGGTCGCCGTGGCCAGCACGCGCGGCTCGCCGCCGGCTTCGCGGCCCAGCCAGAGCCAGATCCCGGCGGCAAGGACGGCCAGGACCGCGAGGATGAGCAGGGATCTTTTCATGTCAGAGACAGGATAGCTCAACAGGGCTTGAAAACATAGCATTCCTCACATGAAACGCGGGTGCGGGGAGATCATTTTCCTGCCGGATAAGAGTCCGAGAGAGGGCGGCGCCCTCTCGGTTCGCTTGCGCTTCCCAGAGCACTTTTTTTTGAAAATGCACTGCAAGCCATGCGGCGGCATGGCTTGCCGCCGCGCAGACGGCGCCAATAA
>JAEYTO010000117.1 GCA_023433925.1 Pseudomonadota bacterium
CTGCACGGCCGGCCGGCGCGCCAGGCCGGCCAACTCGACCGCGTGGGCCTGCTCTACGAAGTCCTGGAAGAGCTGCATAGCCATGGCCGAGGGCTTATCTCGCGCATGCCCCTGGACCGCAAGGCCATGTTCCCCTGGTGCCTGCGCCTGACGGACTTGATCGAGGAGTTCCTGCGCGCCGGGAGGCGGCCCGAGGACCTGCCGGGCCTGGAGGATGAGGTGCAGCCCTGGGCCGCGGCCCTGCTGGAGCGGCTGGGCGGCATCTTCGACGCCTACGTGCGGGCGCTGGAGTCGCGGGATCTGGCCACGCCCGGCCTGGAGGTCTGGCGCGTGGCCCAGCGCGCCGACGAGGCGGCCGAGATGCTGGAGCGCGGTCGGACGCCCGTGGTCCTGGCCGGCATCTACGCCCTGCCGGGAGCCATGGAGGCCATCATGCGCTCCGTGTGGCGGCGCGGCCTGGCCACGCTCGTGCTGCACTCGGACCCGGCCCTGGCGCGGGGCGAGTCCGGCCACTGGAGTGTGCGGGAGCACCACAAGCTTGCCGAGCGCTGGAAGGCCCGCATGGAGATGTTTCCCGCCCATGGCGCTCCCGAGGAAGGCTCGCGGGTGCGCTTCCACCAAGGCTTCGACCTGCACTCGCAGCTCGCCGTGCTGCGCGAGGAGCTGCTGGCGGACCCCGAAACCACGGACACGGCCGTGATCATCCCGGACGAGGGCATGCTCGTGCCGGTGCTGCACCACCTGCCGGACCGCGACGTGAACGTGACCATGGGCTATCCCCTCACGCGCACCTCGCTCTACGACCTGATCGAGACCGTGCTGCGCCTGCAAGAGACGGCCGAAGGGCCGGGCCGCTATTACTGGCGCGAGGTCGTCAACCTCCTGCGCCATCCATATCTCAAGATGCTTCGCCAGGACGGTCGCGAGCCCCTGCGCCTGGCCTTCAACGCCATGGAGAAGGAGGTCCGCCAGGGCGCCAAGCACCTCGACCCTCTGAACCTGCCCATCCCGCCCGAGGCCTGCCCCGAGGACATGCCCCTCAAGGTCGTGGAGGCCATGCGCCGCGAGGTGCTCGGGGCCTGCCTGACCGCTTTCGAGGGCGTCGAGACCCTGTCCGGGCTGGGCGCGGCGTTGCGCGGACTGCTGACCATGCTGCGCCGCTACGGGTCGGAACTGTGGCGCACGTTCCTCATCGACGCCGAATGCCTGGACCGCATGATGCGAGGCGTCCTGCCGGAGCTGGAGACCTGCTCCATCGGCGGCCAGAAGCTCACGCGCGACGCGCTCTTCTCCCTGCTGCGCCGCTACGCCAAGGACAAGCGCGTGGCTTTCGAGGCCGATCCGCTCACCGGGCTCCAGGTCATGGGCTTCCTGGAGACGCGGCTGCTCAACTTCCGCAAGCTCTACGTGCTCGACGCCACCGAGGAGAAGATTCCGGGCGTGCCGGCCGGCGATCCCCTGCTGCCCGATCCCCTGCGCCACCGCCTCGGGCTGCCCGACAGCCGCGAGCGCGACTACGTGGCGGCCTACACGTTCCACCGTCTCGTGCGCGCCAGCCGGGAGGCCCTGATCCTCTATCAGAGCGGCGTGCAGCCCGGCGGCATCCTGGATGGCAAGGCCCTGCGCAGCCGCTTCGTGGAGCAGCTTCTGTGGGACGAAGAGAAGAAAGCCGGCAAGCTCATCAAGCCTGGCCATGCATCCCTGGGCGTGTCCGTGCCGGACGTGCGGCCCATCGACCCGCGCGACTACAGGCTCGCCAAAACCGATCCGCTCCAGGACCGCCTGCTGGCCCGCCTGGCCGGCAAGGTCTCGCCCACGCTCCTGGACTGCTACCTGGGCTGTCCCATGCGCTTTTTCTACGAGCACCTGACGCCGCTCAAGCCCGTGGAGGAGGTCGGCGAGGACGGCGCCCCCCTGGAGTTCGGCATCCTCGTGCACGACGTGCTGCGGGAATACCTGCTGCCCTTCAAGGGCCGGCCCCTGCCCCAGGGCGTGCTCGATCCCGAGGCCCTGTCCGGGCTTTTCCTGGAGCGGCTGCGCGCCGCGCCGTTCTTCGACCAGCTCGGCCAGGACTGCCGGCTATCCCTGGAGCGCACCGGCGCGCACCGCATGGCCCTGTTCGCGCGCGGCGCGCCCGAGACGCTCATCCGCGAGCTGGAGCTGCCCGTGCGCGCGTCCTTCGCCCTTGACGGCCGGGAATACCTGCTCGAAGGCCGCCTCGACCGCGTGGACGAGCGCGAGGGGTGCGACGTGATCCTGGACTTCAAGACCGGCGCGCCCCCTGTCCCGTCGCAGGCCTTGTTCCTGGATGATGAATTGTGGGCGCGCATGGACGCCTGGCGACCGGGCGAGGACCCGGACCTGCTTGAAGAGGTCAAGACGGCCGTGGGCAGCCTGCAGATGCCCGTCTATCTGCACCTGTACAACCAGACCTCGGGCCGCGCGGCCACCGAGGCGGCCTGGATCGCCCTGCGCGAGAGCGGCGGCGAGCGACGCTTCTTCCCTGCGTCCATGGCCGCCGAGGATCGCCTGGCCTTCATCGCGGAGCGCGTGCCGCGCCTGCTGGGCTTCTGCCTGCGGCACATGACGCTCGAGGAGGACATTTTGGCCAGGCCCAGTCGGCGTTGCGCCTGGTGTCCATACAACCGGGCCTGTGATGCGCCCCAGCCAAGGAGAAAAACATGATTGCATCCGAAGGGCGGTTGGGCCGCGTCTTCGTCCTGCGCCTGGAGGACGGCGACCGCGTGCCCGACTGCATAGAGGCCTTCGCGGCCGAGCGCGGCGTGGAGGGCGGCCTGTGCTTCCTGCTCGGCGGCGTCGGCGAAGGCACCCTCGTGGTCGGACCCATGAACCCGCAGTCCAGGCCCATCGAACCGCTGCTCAAAAGCATCGAGATCGCCCACGAGATTCTGGCCGTGGGCACCCTCTTCCGCGACGAGGAAGGCGCGCCGAAGCTGCACATGCACGCGGCCATGGGCCGGGGCGGGTACACGGCCATGGGCTGCCTGCGCCAGGGCGTGGACATCTGGAGCATCGCCGAGGTCATCCTGCTGGAGGTCACGGGCACCGACATGCTGCGCAAGCTCGACCCGACCTTCGGCTTCGCGATCCTGTCCAAGGATTAGCCTGGAGCGTCCCAAAGCGGGCACGCAGATCATTGACAAAGGTCGTTTCATGCTGCCTCCGGCGGCCAAGGGGCGCGGCCCCCGTGGAACCCCGTTTCCCAACCGCGTCGCCAGGCAATACCCTGAAATAATATCAAAAGTTTTTGGTGGAGAGAGCACGAGAGAGGCCCCTTCTTTCAAGAAGGGGCCTCTCTCGCAAAAACCGGGTGTGTGTCAGCAGTCTGAGCGCCCCCAAGCGGGCGCGGATGAAGATCATAGATGCCGGTGATGGGCGAAAGGAGGTCAGATGAACTCTGGACGCAGTGAGGGGCCAATGAGGGGCCATATGGCCAAAAAATTAAAAGGGACTTACCGGCAGATGTGTAAGTCCCTTTAATTCCTGGAGCCAGCGCGGAGATTTGAACTCCGGACCTGCTGATTACGAATCAGCTGCTCTACCAACTGAGCTACGCTGGCCTTGGCAGAGAGGGCTAGTTATCCAACGATGCCTGGTCAGTCAAGTTTTTTGATGTTTTGGCGAAGACACAAATCTTCACGCCTTGGGCGACCTGCTCCGGCGTACGTCCGCCGCGCATGTCCGGCCATGAGCGCGACAACGCCAGGATGGCCGCTTCAGGGCGGCAAGGCGGGCGAAGGCCCGCCTTGCGCCGAAAGATTGGCATTACTGGCCCAGCTCCGACTGTATCTGCGTGAGGAGCTGCTGGGCCTCTTGCAGCCTCTCCGCCTGCTGACCGTCCAACTGGGAGCCGATGTAGCCGAGGCGCTGGCCCATGGCGGTCAGGTCGTTCATGATGATCATGTTCCTGGTCCGGGCGGGCAGCTTTTCCATCTCCACGAGCCTGGTCTCCAGGGAGCCGACGTTCTGCTGGATGCCGCCGACGGCCTGCTGCACGTCGCCCAACTGCGAGCCCATGGCGCTCATCTCCTCGCGCAAGGCGCCCAGATTCTGGATTTCCTGGCTCAAGCCGGTGACGTCCTGGTTGAGTCTGAAGAAGAAAACGACAAGCAGCAGGACGGACAGGATGGAGATGAGTATGGCCACCCTGCTCATGTCCCGATCGCCCTTGCGCTTGAGCTCCTCCATGTCGTCATTGGCCTTTTCCGCGCGCTTGACCTCGTGAATGGAATGCTCTTTCTCCCGCGATGCTTCCGCCATGACAGGTCTCCTGAATTATTGCATTTCCGCACAAACCCTCCCACAGGGCTTCCCATCCACTCTCATATGGGAAATAGCGGGTCGTGGCAACCTGGCCAGACGAATTAGGCGCTCGCGCATAGGCCTTTCTTCTGATCCAGTCGGACAAACTCCTACATGGCAGGACGAAGTCCTCTTTTCCAGGATGCCCACATCCGACAACCAGTCTGCTAGATCGGCTTGCCGCGCGGTCCGGCCCATGAATAGCGTATCTTTGGAGTTGACACGGTTTCGTGGAGAATGTTCCGCTTGAGGATCAAGCGGCATTGTGGTGACCCCTTTCGTATTCCAGAGGTGACATGTAGTCCAGGGCGGAATGTCGCCGCCGAGTATTGTACCAGC
>JAEYTO010000032.1 GCA_023433925.1 Pseudomonadota bacterium
TCCCGGTAGCGCACAAGCGCGACGCGCGTGCCGGGCATGAGATCGTGCGTGCGTGTGCGCTTGTTCTTCGTGCGGTGGAAGCGGATCAACCCGCGCTCAAGGTCGATCTGATCCCAGGTCAGATCCATGATCTCCTGCATGGACGCCCCATGCTCGATGGCCAGCAGGATGGCCACGCGCAGATACACCCTGGAGTTGACACGGTTTCGTGGAGAATGTTCCGCTTGAGGATCAAGCGGCATTGTGGTGACCCCTTTCGTATTCCAGAGGCGGCATGTAGTCGAGGGCTGAATGTCGCCTGCGCGTGTTGTAGAATCCCTCAATGTACTCAAACACTGCTCGTCTCGCCTCCGACTTCGTCCGAAATGGACGCTGCCAGAACAGCTCGCATCCAAGCGTGGCAAAGAAGCTCTCGCACAGGGCATTATCAAAGCAGTCTCCGACCAAACCCATGGATGGTCATACGCCAAGTCGGCGGCACTACAACGAGGTCAGGCCACATTCAAGCCTTGGCAACATGACCCCGCAGGCGTACCGCCAGTTGGAGACGATGAACCTGAACCTGAAGGCCACCCTCAAGAATTGAGCGGTCCGAAGAAACCAGGCAGGTCACGAGCCCTGATCGGAATGGTGGATCACATCCACCGGGCGGCGCTGTGTAACCGCCATGTCCAGAGCACTCAGCACAAGCTCCGTGCGCATGTGCTCGGCCATGGTCCAGCCGACCACCCGGCGGCTGAAGACATCAAGAATCGCCGCGAGATAGAGAAAACCCTCCCAGGTCGGCACGTAGGTGATGCCGGCCACCCACAATCGGTCCCGCTTACTTGCCGTGAACTCGCGCCGCACAAGGTCGGTAGCGGAGTCGTCCAGCATCCCGCTCGGATTGCCGCATCCAGTTGCGGATGGTCTGGGCGGTTGGTTCGAACTCAGCAGCCAGTTCCTCTGGCGAACGGCCTGCCTGGACAAGGTTGATCATCTGCTGGCGAAAGGCTGCTGGATAAGGCGGACGCGATCTGGGCATCGTGAACCTCTCCTCCCCAAGGGGTGATCTGTTCAGGGAAACGGGTCAACTCCAGCCTAGAGATGCGTCATAAAGGTGGCCATGCCGAGCAGGAAAAGCAGGCAGAGGATGCCGCGCCTGTAGAGCGCGGCGTCGATTCGATCATACAAGAGAGTTCCCGCCCATGCGCCGAGGCCCAAAAAAGGCAGGGCCAGGCCGGCGAGGCGCGGAATATCGCCATTAATGAAGCCGGCATGAGCATGGAACGCGAGTATGCCGAGGCTCGCCAGGCTGAAGTAGCCCACCATTGTGGATT
This sequence comes from Pseudomonadota bacterium, assembly GCA_023433925.1. Classification (GTDB taxonomy): domain Bacteria; phylum Desulfobacterota; class Desulfovibrionia; order Desulfovibrionales; family Desulfovibrionaceae; genus Desulfocurvibacter. The sequence continues at coordinate 1,320 of JAEYTO010000032.1, forward strand.
TGACCGTGGCGCTGTCCCAGGGTTGCAGAGCGGCGTATACGATGACCGGCGGTCCGTAGGCCCCTGTGCTGCCGCCGAGCAGGCCTGAGGTGAAACCGGCCAGGTAGGCCCAGCCAGAGGCGATTTCCTTGGTACGCAACCTGAACGAGCCATGGATGCTCAGAAGCATGAGCACCAAGCCCAGGACCGATTCCAGGGCCGCTGCCGGCATGCTTTGCAGCAGCAAGGCCCCGAACCAGATCCCCGGCAGCGAACTGAAGGCCAGCGGCAGGATGAGACGCCAGTTTAGGTTTTGACGCAGGAGGATGCACAGGTACGCGCTGACCCCCAGGGAGATGATGTTGGCAAGCGGCGCGGCTATCTTGATGCTCAGGAAAAGAGTCAACAGAGGAAGGGCCACGAGAACGGAGCCGAAGCCGGTGACACCTTGCGTGAAGCCTGCGAACGCGGAGATGGCGCACAGGAATGCGTATTCGTTGCCGGTCACTCCGTCGCCCTGCTCAATAGGCCGCTTCGGCCTCCAGCCTCTCCAGGATACGCGCCGAGAGTCGTCCATACTCCGGGTTGGCCCGGTCACGCGGCCTGTCCATGCCGACCTCGATGGTCTCGATGATGCGTCCCGGCCGGGCGGACATGACCACGATGCGATCCGACAGGTAGATGGCCTCGTCCACGCTGTGCGTCACGAAGACCACGCTCCGGCGCTCCTGCTGCCAGATGTGCAGCAGCTCTTTCTGCAGCAGGATGCGCGTATGCGCGTCCAGGGCGCCGAAGGGTTCGTCCATGAGCAGCAGGTCTGGCTTGTTGGCCAAGGCCCGGGCGATGGCCACGCGCTGGCGCATGCCGCCGGACAGCTCGTGCGGCATGGCCTGCCCGAAGCCGTCCATGCCGATGAGCGAGAGATACCTGACTGCCGCCTCTTCCCGCCGCGCTTTGGGCGCGCCGGAAAATTCCAGGCCCAGGGTGATGTTGTCCCGCACGTTGCGCCAGGGCAGCAGCGAGTACTCCTGGAAGACCATGCCCACCTCGCGGCAGGGACAGGTCATGGGACGGCCCCGGTAGAGCACTCCGCCGTCCGAGGCGGACTCCAGCCCGGCCGCGATGCGCAGGAGCGTGGACTTGCCGCAGCCCGAGGGGCCGACGATGCTCAGGAACTCGCCCTCGCGCACCACCAGGTCCACCGCGGCCAGCGCTCTGATCGAGTCGTCGCGGATGTGGAAACGCTTTTCCAGGCGCTCGATGCGTAGAATGTCGGGTGTGCCCGCCACGCCTCAGCGCTCCAGCCGCTGCCAGGAGAAGCGGCGCTCCTCGAAGATCCGGAAGCCCAGGTCCAGCAGCGCGCCCACGGCGCCGATGCTGACCATGCCGGCGATGACGATGTCCGAGCGGGCCACGGTGTAGGCGTGGGTTATGAGGTAGCCCACACCCGACAGGCTGCCGGGCAGCATCTCGGCCGATACCAGGCACATCCAGGCCACGCCCAGGCCAGTGCGCATGCCCGTGACGATGGACGGCGCGGCGGCGGGCAGCAGCACCTTGCGGAAAATGTCCTGGCGGCTTGCGCCCAGCACGCGCGCCGAGTCCACGAGCGTGGCGCGCACGCTGCGCACGCCGTGGATGGAGCTGGTCAGCACCGGGTAGAACGCGCCGATAAAGATGATGAACACCATGGAGAACTTGAGGTTATTCAGGAAGATGTAGGCCGGCCCGGGCTCGACCTCCAGCACCGTGGCCAGGCTGGACACGCCGAACCAGCCGAGCACCAGCGGCACCCAGGCCAGGGGCGGGATGGGCCGGAACAGGCCCACGAACATGTTCAGCAGCGTGAAAGCCGGGGCGTGGTAGCCCATGGCGATGCCCAGCGGTACGGCGAGCAACACGGCCAGGAGGTAGCCGGCCAGCACGCGCACCAGGCTCACGGCCAGGTTGAGGCCCAAGGAGCCCATGCTGATGAGGCTCTCGGACGGTCTGGCCAGGATATCCACGACCTGCCCGAGCGGCGGCAGGATGATCTCGTTGGCCACCAGGCCGGCCATCCAGCCCCAGGCCAGCAGGAACAATGCCGGCACCACCAGGGGCAGCCCCACGGTGGGCAGAAGGCGAGCGTATGATTTCATGTCGTGTCCGTGAAGCGCCCTCCGGCCGGGACCGGAGGGCGCGGTAGGCTAATGCGTGGCTGCCTCGATGAAGCGGGTGTCCAGGAGCAGGGTCTTGGACTGCTCCAGGGACTTACCCTTGAGCTGGCCGTTGAACTTGTTCATCCCGTTGAGGATGTCCAGATAATTGCCAGTGTTGGTCAGCCAGCTCTGGCCGAAGCCGGTCAGGAACACGAGCTGCGAGGCGCGGCCGGCCTGCTCCGGGATGCCGATCCAGTTGGCCGCGATGACGCCCGCCTCGACGCGGTTCGCGTTGCACCAGGCATTGGTCTTGGCCAGCAACTCGATGAACTTGCCCACGGCCTCGGGGTGGGCCGCGCAGATCTCGTCGCGGCCGGCGGTCACGCAGCAGGGGTAGTCGTGCCACTTGCCGGCGGGCGGCAGATCGCGCAGGTCGGCGACCACCTGCCCCACGCCGCGGCTCACGGACACTTCGGGGAAAGGCGAGGGACCCACAATGGCCTCGACTTGGCGCGTGTTCAGGGCCGGAATCATGTTGGAGGTTTCCTTGAGGTCCACCATGAGCACCTTGGCCTGGTAGTCGTTGGGGTTCTCGCTGACCGCCAGGCCGGCGTCGCGCAGCGCGCCTTCGAAGACGATCTTGGGAGCGCTGGTGGGCGAATGGTAGCCGATCTTGAGCGGCTGCTTGGCCGCCTTGGCCGCGGCCACGAAGGCGTCCCAGTTATTCAGCGCCGAGCCGGCCGGGGCCACCAGAGCCATGCCTTCGGTCTGCAACGGGCTCAGCACCTTCACGGGCGTGCCCTTGTCCACGGCGGCCATGATGGCCGTGACCGAGCCCAGGGCCAGGTCGATGTGCTTCATGGCGAAGAGCGTGGCGGACTCGGAGCCGCTCTTGGCCACGATCAGGTCGAGCACGGCCACGCTGCGCCCGTCGGCCACCAGCTCGTACTTCTCCTTCTCGATGACCGGCTTGAGCCAAACGCCCTGGCTTTTGAATGCCTCGCCCTTGGCCGCGGCGACCATGAGCGGCGTGTGGTGGGTGGTGAAGACGTAGCTTACCTTGAGGGCGGGCACGTCCTTGGCCGCGACGGCGGACAAGGGCGCGGCCATGGCCAGCAGCGCGGCCGCGAGCAGGATGAAAAGGCCTTTCATGCGCATTGGGCGATCTCCTTATGGCTCCGGTTCAGTTCGTGTCCAGTTCAGATCATTTCCAAGAAGGCTTCGATCCTGGTGCGCAGCTGCTCCGAATCGGCATCCGAGTAGTCCGTCTCCAGATGCAGCATGGGCAGGCCGCGCCCGGCCAGGAATTCCCTGACGCCGTGCGTCTCGATGTTGTAGGTGTGGCAGCAGTGCCAGGTCAGGTCGACCACGCCCTGGACCCTGAACTCGTCGGCCAGCCGGCCCAACAGCTCCAGCCTGCCGGTGTTGGGGCTCAAAACGGAACAGGGCGTGCGCAGGTAGCGTTCGGCCAAGGCTTCCAGCGGGTCGGCCTGTTCGTCCACGAGTTGATCGAAGCTCTTGATGCCCGTGCAGTTCTCCTGGCAGACCACCACGGCTCCGCATTCCTCGATGAGCCGCAAGACCTTGTCCGAGCCCTTGCCCACGGGGCAGCCCGTGAGCAGGATGCGCGGCGCGCCGGGTTTGGCGACGGAGTAGTTTTGGCCCGACAGGGTCTTGATCTCGGCTAGCAGGGTCCGCAAGTCGTCGGCGTAGACGCCCAGGTCGGCCACGAAGCTCTTGGCCTCCATGACCAGCATCATGTCCTGGCCCGAGAGCGGCACGCGCTCGGCGGCCGAGGTCCAGGCGACCTGCTTGAGCAGCCGGCGCACCTCGTTCTGTGCCGCGATCTCGCGCCGCAGCCTCTCTTCGGTGACCGCCAGCCCGGTACGCTCCTCCAGGTACGCCGCGAGCCTGCGCATCTCCTCCAGCCAAAAGCGGCTCTGGGCCTCGCCCTGGCCCATGGGCAGGTGCATGATATGCATGGGCTTGATGCGGCCCAGCAGCTCGAACATCTTCTTCTTGCCGTCGCAGGTGGTCTCGCCCAGCAGCAGGTCCGAGGCCGCGAAGTAGGGACAAGTGTCGGTGACGGCATAGCCATAGCTCGACTTGATGAGCGGGCACAGGTTGGCGGGCAGCACCTGCTCGGCCGCCGCTATGGGTTCGTGACGCTTGCCGCACAAACCCACGGGCACGGCTCCGGCCGCGCGCACGAGTTCGCTGGGCGCAAAGGTGCAGTATATGCCCACGACCTTGCCGCCGCCCTCGCGGAAGCTTTCCACGTCGGCCAGGAAGCGTTCGCCCAGACCTTCGAAACGGCTCATGCTCTCGGGTCGCATCCGGTTCATCCTGCGGGTCTTGGTTTTGGTAACGGCGGCAAGCACCGCTGTGCGCGCCGGCGGAGCCGGGGCACATCGCCGCTTGCGCCGAGGATCGTTCAGGTAAAGAGAAGTATTGGATTAGGCACGACAAGTACAATCGCTTGTGCGGATGAAAGCGCCAGTCGTGTATAGCTGGAAACTATGGCCGACTGGGAAGGTACCGAATGGAAGGCTGGCCCAAAGTGCAGGATTGCCTCAAGATGTGGCGGAAAGCGGCACGGACGCGGAACTGGTCATGTCCTGCCTGGGCCGCAAGCGCACGGGGCTGCACAGGCCCTGGCGCAGGGCCCCAACGAGGTCCGCGCGCGAGCGCACGGGCACATTGAAGCGTGTGGCCACGCGGCCCAGCTCGTCGAGCGAGTGCGCGTCGCTTCCGCCGCAGGCGAAGAGCGGGTAGCGGGCGAGCCAGTTGTCCACGAGCCCGTTCTGGACACGGGAGTTACGGCCGTTGATGCGCTCCACGGCGCGGCACAGGCCGCTTTTAACGATCGCCTCGTCCGTGGAGCGGCCCGCGCGGAAGGGATGCGCCGCCACGACCGCGCCGCCGGATGCGTGCACCAGGGGCAGGAGTCGGGCGGCATGCAGTCCCGGCTCCAATTCCTCGAAAGGCCCGAAGAGGAGGAAGTCGCCCTGGGGCGTGGCGTACTCCATGCCGATGACCACGCACAGGCCGTCGGGCTGCACGCCCTCTTCCAGCGCGCGGCGCGCGTCCATGGTATCATGGTCCGTGACGCACACCCCGTCCAGGCCGCGGGCCCTGGCATGAGCCAGGATGTCCCCGAGAGGGAGCCGGCTGCAAGGCGAGATGGCCGAGTGCACGTGCAGGTCGAACAGCATGGCCGCAGTGTAGTCAGCGCCGCATGAATGGCAAAGAGATTCGCACGGGCATTTTTCGGCAAACTCATAGAAAATCCCTATGCGGCAGCTATTGTTTTGCGGCATGCCCAAGCCTTGTGTATCTGTTGGGGAAATATACACTAACACGACAGGCTGCCATGCCCTCCAAATGCGTGCTCATCCTCCTGGACGGCCTGGGCGACAGGTCTTGCGAGGAACTCGACTTCCGCACGCCGCTTCAGGCGGCCAGGACGCCGGTGCTCGACCGGCTGGCCGCGCTCGGCGCGAGCGGCCTGTACCACGCCGGCAGCCTTGGGCAGGCCCTGCCCAGCGAAAACGCTCACTTCGCCATGTTCGGCTACGACCTGGCCGAATTTCCCGGCCGCGGCGCGCTGGAGGCCCTGGGCGCGGGCCTGGACCTTGCGCCCTCCGAGGTGGCCGTGCTGGCCCACTTCGTCAGTGTGCGCTCGATCAATGGGCAGGCCATGCTTGTGGAGGACTTGCCCAAGGCCACGGAGGGCGAAGTCCGCTCTCTCTTGGAGACGGCAGGAAGCTTCGAGTCCGGCGGCGTGCGCATAACCTTCCACCGGACAAGAGGCCTGTTCGGCGTGCTCGTGCTCCAGCCCCTCCAGGGCGAGGTCAGCCCGTTCGTCACGGACTCCAACCCCATGCGCGACGGGCAATATCTGTCCGAGATCGTGCCCTGGGCGAGCCACGCGCATGATCCCGCGGCCCGGCGTAGCGCGGCCGTGCTTACGGACTACCTGCGCTGGGCGCACACGGCCCTGGCGCCCCTGCCGATCAACGCCGCGCGGTCCGCGCAGGGGATTGCGCCCATCAACTGCCTTGTCACGCAGCGCGCCGGACAGATCAGGCGCAGCCCCATTCCTTTTTTCGAGCGCTTCGGCCTGCGGGGGCTGTCCATGGCCTCGGGCGTGGTCTTCAGGGGCCTGTCCCGGCTGCTCGGCCTGGACTTCCTGGCCATGCACGAAACCGACGACCCGGCCGCGGACATGGAAAAGCGCCTCGCGGTCGCGCGCAAGGCCCTGGCCGACCACGACTTCATCCACGTGCACACCAAGGCCCCGGACGAGGCCGCCCACCGCAAGGACCCGCTGCTCAAGAAGGCGGTCATCGAAGCCCTGGACCAGGGCATCGGCCGCGCCATCGGCCCGCTCCTGGACGATCCCGAGGTGCTCATCATCGTCACCGCCGACCATTCCACGCCGAGCAGCGGGAACCTCGTGCACTCGGGCGAGCCCGTGCCGCTGACCTTCTGCGGCCGAGGCGTGCGCCGCGACGCGGTCACGGCCTTCGACGAGGTGAGCGCGGCGGTCGGGGCTCTAGGCTGCGTGCGTGGCCGGGAGCTCATGGCCCTGGTGCTCGACGCCCTGGACCGCTCCAGGCTCCAGGGCATCATGGACTCGCCCCACGGGCGCGACTACTGGCCAGGCGACTACCGGCCGTTCAGGCTGATCTGAGCGTGAGGGCGAGACCATGAGCAGGACAAAGCCCTACGAGACCGGAGTCATCCACGGCCGCTTCCAGGTGCTGCACAACGACCACCTGCGCTATCTGCTGGCAGGCAAGGCCTTGTGCCGCCACCTCGTGGTCGGCATCACCAACCCGGACCCAAGCCTGACCCGCCAGTGCGCGGCCGACCCCAGGCGTAGCGAGCCGCTGGCCAACCCGCTGACCTATTACGAACGCTACGTGCTCATGCGCCGCACCCTTGAAGAGGCCGGCGTGCACCATGCGGACTTCTCGGTGGTGCCCCTGCCCATCAACATCCCGGAGCTTTACCGCTACTACGTGCCCCTGGATGCGGTCTTCTTTCTGACCATCTACGACGACTGGGGCCGCCAGAAGCTGGCCTTCCTGAAGTCCCTGAAGCTTGCGACGCACGTGCTCTGGGACGTACCGCCCGAGGACAAGGGCATCTCGGGCACGGACGTGCGCCGGCGCATGGCCTGCGGCGAGCCCTGGGAGCACCTTGCGCCCCCGGCGGCCGCGAGGCTGCTGAAGGCCTGGCGCATCCCCGAGCGCTTGCGGGAGCCGATAAAGACCTGAACGCGGCCCCTCACGGCCAAGAACGGAGCCCGTTAACGCACGCGAGGCCTGAAAGCCAGGGCCCCACTTCCCGACTCCGCCCGCAACGCGCAACGCTCAGGCCTTGCCGGCGTTGCGCAGTGGCGGACCTTCCAGCCGCCTACCTCCCGGCGCACCGTCGCGGACGGCTTCTCCTTGATCAGGTCGATCCGGATCAACCCCCAATGCAGCCCGCCCATCATATCCGCCAATCGAACCCCTGCCTCCTCATCCGCACTTCGTATTGTACGTACCCAAGTTTCTTCACTATTGATGCAATCCAAATCACTTTGTCTGAACCCGTGCATATCAGTGCCTGACCACGCATCCGGACGAAGCCCCTGCTTCGCCGCCGACTCTGTACTGAGGAGGATCCATGACCAAAGACAATCCCGGGCGTCCCTGCCGCAGGGCATTTTTGAAGACCGCGGTCGCGGCGGCCGCGACCCTGGCGGGCACGGCCGTCGCACCCGCCTTGGCCGGCCAGCCCGCTTTCAACCGCAACCAATTGCAGGTCTGGTCCTGCGGCGGGTTGGCCGAGGCCATGAACCCGGCCCATGACCTGTACGAACGGCAGACCGGCGTTTCCATCGGCTACACCGGCGCATTTGCCGCCGCTCTGGGCAAGTCGCTCCTGGGCGGCGCCACCACCGAGGTTTTCGCGGGCCGGGTGCTTGAACTGGCCAAGAAGCTGCGCACGGCAGGCAAGATGGAGTACTTCAGACCCCTGTGCTTCACGCGCTACGTGCTCGTGACGCCCAAGGGCAACCCGGCCGGCATCGAGCGCGTGGAGGACCTGGCCAAGCCCGGCGTGCGCGTGGTGCTCGCGCCCGAGGCCTCGCCTCCGGGCGGCGCGGCGGCCCAGGCCATTCTCAAGAAAGCCGGCGTGCTGGAGGCGGCCATGGGCAATGCCGTGACGCTCGGCTCCTGCGTGCAGCGCACCATGGAGGACATCCTGGCCGGCAAGGGCGACGCCAGCATCGTGGAAATGCGCATCACCCGGCTGGCGGCTTTCGAGGGCCGCATGGACATCATCAACATCCCCGAAGGGCTGTTCCCGCCGGGGCCGCTGACCTTCACCATAGGCGTCATGAAGCACGCCAAGGACCGCGCCCTGGCCGACCACTACGTGGAGTTCATGACCTCGGCCCAGGGCCAGGCCTTTTTCGAGCGAATGGGTTTCATATCGGCCAGCTCGGACAAGGGCCGCGAGCTCGTGGAGCGTCTGGGGGTGCGCGATGTCTAGCGAGATCCTTGCTCCTCTTCCGCAGGCCAAACCCGCCACGGGCGCGCGCGCCAGGCTCAAGGTCTGGCGCAGGGCGAGCCAGCTGGCCATGCTGGCCCTGCTTGGCCAGTGGTCCTTCTACGGGATATTCCGCTGCCCCTTCGTGGTGCCCTACGTGAGCTGCCAGAACTGTCCGGTGATCACCTGCCACGGCCGCATCCTGACCATGTTCTGGGGCTTCTGGCTCCTGCTGCCGCTCTCGGCCCTGCTTTTCGGTCGGGCCTTCTGCGGCTGGGCCTGCCCAGGTGGGCTGGTGAACCAGATGCTCGGCACGCTCGGCGCGGTGCGCAAGCGCGGCAGGAGCCTGCTCGCGCGCATGGCGCCCTGGGGCAAGTACCTGGCCCTGGCCGCCTCGCTATACATCTGGCTGGTCATGGGCCAGCCGCGCTCCAACGTGCCCATCCGCGTGGGTGATTTTTTCGAGGCCATGGCCCTGACCTTCGAGCACGCCAACATGCTGTGGCTCGTGCGCAGCGCCGTGGTCCTGGGTTTCCTGGCCCTGGGCATGGCCGTGTCCGTGGCCTGGTGCCGTTTCGCCTGCCCCACGGGAGGAGTTCTGGAACTCTTCAGGCGGGTCGCCCTGTTCAAGGTCTACAAGACCGAGGCCTGCAACAACTGCAACAGATGCCTCAAGGTCTGCGAGATGGCCACGCGGCCCGAGGAGGTCAACTGCACCAACTGCGGGGACTGCCTCGACTCCTGTCCCCAAGGCGCCATCGGCATCGGCAGGAAGAAACCCTAGTGCGCACCGACATGCAGGCAAGCAGGGATGCGGAACGGCATCCCTGCTTTCACGCCGCCGCCAAGGGTCGCTTCGGGCGCATTCATCTGCCCGTTGCGCCGGCCTGCAACATCCAGTGCGGTTACTGCGACCGCCGACATGACTGCGTGAACGAATCCAGGCCAGGCGTGGCGAGCCGGCTCATGTCTCCCGAGCAGGCCGTCGCGCATCTGCAGGACGCAGTGAAACGCATGCCGTACATCAGCGTGGCTGGCATCGCCGGCCCTGGCGATCCTTTTTGCCGGCCCGAATTGACGTTGGAAACGCTGCACAGGGTTCACCAGGCGCATCCGGAGATAATCCTGTGCGTGTCGAGCAACGGCTTGAATTTGCCGGCGCATGTGGATGATCTTTTCCGCCTCGCTGTCGGGTTCGTCACCGTAACCGTCAACGCCGTGGACCCGGAAGTGGGCGCGCGCATTTACAGGCATGTCCTGGACGGGCAACGGCTGCTGCGCGGCCCGGAGGCCGCGGCCCTGCTCCTGTCGCGCCAAGCGGAATCCGTGGTCGCCCTCAAGGCGCGCGGCATGACCGTCAAGGTCAACTGCGTGGTCGTTCCGGGCGTCAATGACGGGCATGTGCAGGAGGTTGCCCGCTGGGCCGCCGGGCTGGGCGCGGATCTGATGAACTGCATCGGGCTCATTCCCGTGCAGGGCACTCCGCTCGGGGATCGTCCCTCGCCTTCAGCCGGGTTGCTGGAATCCCTACGCCGCGAGGCTGGCCGCCACCTGCCCCAGATGCGCCACTGCGCCCGTTGCCGGGCCGATGCCGTCGGGCTGCTCGAAGCCGGAGCCAACGGGGCCGGCAAGGTCTGCCAGGATGGCTGCGCAGCCGCTACTGCCTGAGGTGGCCGGCGACTGTCAGCCTGGGTGATCCACCGAGGCGCAATGCCTGGGGTGTGATCCGGGATCGCACGCATACCGCGGGAACCTGAACCGTCACACGCGAAGGGCAGACAGGCAGGGCATTGCGCCGGCAGTCCTCCCTGCCCGTCATCTCATGCGCTCAGTTCGTCCACGACCTTGTGGTCAAGCTCGATATACTGCTTCAGAACCGCCGCTGGCGTACGCCCTTCGTGCGGAAAACCTTCCAGCGGGCGTTCGCGGTTGTAGGCCCGCAGCCAGTCCTGGAGAGCCTGCGCGGCAGATTGCAGGCTGGTCCTGGCGATGTTCGGGCTGAGCGCCGCATACAGGCACTCGCGCTTGGCCGCCTCCACGAAGTTGGCCAGGAAGGCGCTTTTCTCACCCTTGGAGCGCTTTTCCTGTTTGATGCGCTGCTCTTCAAGCGTGCGCGCGTACCCGCTCTCGGATGTGCCGCAGAAGGTCTGCATGCGCCCAGTGACAATGGAGCCCACGCAGAGTCCGTTCTGCCTGAAGAAGGGTAGCACGGATTCCATCAGGAGCCGCAGCGCGGCCTCCGACTGCCTGGATCTGTCCAGCCTGGCGAAGGCATAGGCGCTGTATGTATCCACCACTGCGTGCAGGTAGACCCGATCACCTGAATTGCCCCTGCCGACCAGGAAGGCTCCCTGGTGCAGCCTCTCCCCGGGCTTCGCCGCATTCGCGGCCCGATGGCTAAAGGCGGGATTGCAGGTCTCAAGGAATGCGGTCTGCCGCTTGCTGAGCGGCTTACCTGCCTGCCAGCGTCGTTCAAGCTCCAGCCAACGCTGGCGTTTGTCCCAGAGCCCATGCTTCTCCAGCAGCTCGCGCAGGCTCCTGGCGCCCAGCGGAAAGCCCTTGGTCTTGAGATGGCTGCGCAAGCGCTCCGCGCCCCAGCCTGGATTGGCCAGGCATTCCTCCAGTACGAACGCCAGCGCCTCCTCAATGGTCAGCCTTGGATTGGCAAGATGGCAGCGCTCTCGCGCCATGTTCATGTGCACCGGCCAGCCTCCACTGTTTGCCAGGGAAACGCCGCGTTTGACCCAGCCGGCCTTGCCTGTTCGGGCACCTCCCCGCGGATGCGCTCCACGACGCTGCCGATGGCCTGCTCGACCTTGGGCGTGCACTGATCCGAGAAGCCCGTTGGATTCTCGGCCTCGATGAGCACGATGCGCAGTTGCGCCGGCATCTCCTCCTCGAATACCTCGTAGCCTGTCTTGATGGTCGCGCCGAGCGTGACCGCGTGCGATCCGGACAAGAATGCATCGCCGAGGATGTCGTCCGCATTCACCACGCGGACCGTTCCGGGCTCGCCTCCCAGTGCGCAAGCATCCACCACATAGGCCCGCCGGTAGCCCAGGAGCTTGTCGATGACCTCGAAACCCACGGTGTAGAGGACCACTATGTCGGCCGGCACGCCCAGGGCCTCCAGCCGCTCGGCCACCTCGATGCCCGCGCGGTCGTCCATGAGCAGCGGGTTGCCGATGCCGATTATCACGGTATCATGCTTCATGAGAAAAGATGCCTCCGGCGGCCAAAGGGGCGACGGCCCCTTTGGAATCCCGTATTTTTGTCAGTTCGCCGGACTTGGCGGACTGATGAAAATGAGGAGTCCAGGGGGTCCTATCTGGATAAGGGCCCCTAGCGGGAAGAGGTGTGGAGAGGGGCGGCGCCCCTCTCCACGTTCATGCCGCCAATCTAGTAGTTACGCAGCGTCCTGCACGGCCTACCGTCGGCGTCGATGATCTCGACCTCCAGGGGCATGCCGGCCACGGTGACCGTGTGCGTGGCGCAGGCCAGGCACAGGTCGTAGGGCCGGAAGGCCATCTCGATGTAGTTGAGTATGCCTTCCTCGATCTTGCCATCCTTGATGAAGTGCTTGGCGGCTTTCTTGATGGCCAGGTTGATGGGCGCATTGTTGTGCGTGGTGGCCACGATGAGGTTCGCGCCGGTCACGATGCCCTTGTCGTCGGTCTGGTAGTGGTGGATGAGCGTGCCGCGCGAGGCCTCGATGATGCCCACGCCCTCGCCCGTGCAGGCGGTCGGCTTGGTCCAGGTCTCCTTGCCGGTGATCTCCGGGTCGTTGGCCAGGGCCACGCACCTTTCGGCCGCGTTGAGCATCTCGATGGCCCGCGCCCAGTGGTAGGCCAGCACCTTGTGCACCGGCTTGCCGCCCAGGGTGGACATGAAGCGTTCATAGTGCGCCTGGGCCTTGGGCGTGCTCATGCCCTTGGCCACGTTGAGGCGCGCCAGGGGACCCACGGAGTAGATGTTCGTGTCCGGGCCTTCCTTGATGCCGTCCCAGCCGCCGAGCCTCTTCTGGTAGGGGAACTTGAGATAGGTCCAGGGCTGCACGCGCTCGGCGATGAAGTCCAGGTACTGCTTGCCCGTGAAGGAGCCCACCGGGTTGCCCTTGGCGTCGACGACCTTCTGGGTGCCGTCGTAGAAGGTCACGCAGTCCTGGTCGTCCACGCTGCCCATGTAGCCGACCTCGACATCATAGACCGGGCCCGTGACCAGGTTCAGGTACTTCTTGTTATTGAGCACCACGTCGTCGAAGACCTTGAGCGTCAATTCGCCAAGCTCCACGAGTTCCTTGGACCACTCGGCGATCTGCTTGCGCTCGTCCTCGTTGATGGCCCGCGACCAGCCGCCGGGCAGGCCCGAAACCGGATGGTTGGGCTTGCCGCCGAGCAGCTCGAAGATCCTGAGGGCCTTTTGGCGCTTGGTGAGCACAAGCTTGCCCACGTCCTTGCCCACGGCCTGGATGAGGCCCACCACGTTGCGCTCGGCCGGGCTGGCCTCGGGGCCGACCACGAAGTCCGGAAAGCCCAGGGCGTACAGGATGACCGCATGGTCTTCCACATAGTGCGCGTTGAAGAACAGCTCGCGCAGCTTGCGGCCCGTGGGCGGAGGCGTCACGCCGTACAGGTCGTCCGAGGCCTTGGTGGCGGCCATGAAGTGTGCGCCGCGACACACGCCGCAGATGGTGCTGACCGTGCGGGGCACCTCTTCGATGGGCAGGCCCTGGAGGAACTTCTCGTAGCCGCGGAACTCCACGGTCTGGAAGAAGGCGTTGTCCACGTTGCCCGTGTCGTCCAGGAAGATGGCGATCTTGCCGTGGCCTTCCAGGCGGGTGATCGGGTTTATCTCGATTTTCTGCATGACTTGTGGCTCCTAGGCGGTCCTGTTCTTGTCCAGCATGCCCGAGGTGTACGCGTAGCGGTACACGAACTTGGCCAGATCCGGGTACTTGTCCATGAACTCCTCGACGGCCTCGGTGCTGCCCAGGGCGGAGCCGATGGTCTGCATGCAGCGCGCGCCGAAGTCCTTGACTCCGGGAATGGGGCCGCCGCAGCCGCGACAGGGGATGTTGACCTTGAGACAGGAGGCGCCGCAATCGCCCTGGGTCACGGGGCCGAAGCAGATGTGGCCCTGTTGCAGCAGGCACTTGCCCGTGTCCGGCTGGCTCTCCAGGGTGCGGAAGACCTTGTTCACGGGCATGCGCGCCTCGCCCTTGCCTGACGGATTGCGCTCGCATACGTCGCACACGGCCTTGCCGCTCGTGAGCCAGGAGCCCTTGGGCGGGAGCTGACCGGACAGGAGCATGCCCACGGCCGCGCCCACGAAGCTGGGATGCGGCGGGCAGCCGCCCACGTAATAGTCCACGTCCACCAGCTCGTTCAGGGTCAGGCAACGATCCGTCAAAGCCGGAAGGGTCAGTTCGTACTTGCCGTCGAGCAGATACGAGGGCACGGGCAGCACGTTGTCCGGGTTGTCCGTGCTCCAGCTCGTCTTGTAGGCGACCTCGAAGAGTTCCTTCTGGGGGTGCAGGTCGCCCAGGGCCGCGATGCCGCCCATGGTCGCGCAGGCGCCGAAGGCGATGAGCACCTTGGACTTCTCGCGCAGCACCTTGACCGTGTGCGCGTTTTCCGTGTTGCGGATCATGCCGTCCACGAAAGCCACGTCGATGGACTCGGCGGGCATGGCCTCCAGGTCCTTGTACTTCACGTCCGCCGCCGTGGGCGCCCAGAACACGATCTCCAGGGCGTCCAGGGCGTCCACGAGCTTGTCCGAGAGGTCCACCACGGCCATCTCGCAGCCCGCGCAGCCGCCGGCGAGCAGGAACGCCACTTTCACTTTCTCGGCCATGTCATGCGGCTCCTTTCTTGAGCGGGTTGGGTCCAAGCGCCTTGAGCTGCTCCGTGAATTCGGTGGCCACGTCGGCGAACTTCTGGCCCTCGGCGCCGGAGATCCACTCCCAGCGGAAGCGGCGGGCGTCGAAGCCCTCGTCCTCCAGAAGCTTGTTGAGCAGCATCATGCGCCGGTCGGTCTTATAGTTGCCCTCCTTGTAGTGGCAGTCGCCGAAGTGGCAGCCGCCCACGAGCACGCCGTCGGTGCCCCGGCGGAAGGCCTCCAGGATGAATTCGGGCTGCACCGTGCCCGAACAGGGCACCTTGATGAGCTTCATGCTCGGCGGGTACTTGCAGCGCAGGTTGCCGGCCAGGTCAGCTCCCGCATAGGTGCACCACTGGCAGGCGAACCCGACGATGTTTGGTGTCCAGTCCATGCTAGGCGACCTCCTTTTCCTTGATGAGCCGCTTCTCGCTCTGGATCTCGGCGATGAGGGCCTCGCGCGAGACCTTGCTGATGGCCGCGACCTGCTTGGGATCGAAGCCCATGGCCAGGGCCAGAAGCTGCGTGTAGTAGAAGACCGGGATCTCGAAATCGATGACGCCCCGCTCCTTGAGGATGGGCTGGGACATGTCGAACTGGAGGAAGCAGGAAGAGCAGGTGGTCACGATGAAGTCCGGGTCCAGCTCCTCCTTGATGGACAGGAGCTTTTCCTTGAACAGGCCCAGGGATTTCTCCACGTCCGTGGAGCGCATGCCGCCCATGCCGCAGCAGGACGCCAGCCGGCTGTACTCCGGGGCCGAAGCGCCCGTGGCCTCCACCAGCTCGCGCAGGATGGTCGGCTCGTAGCTGTTGGGCTCCTTGACGTGGTATACGTCCGACGGCCACAGGATGTGGCAGCCCGGCTGCACCGCGGCCTTGAGGCCCGCCAGGTTGTATTTGAGCCCGGTCTTGATCTTGTCCAGGCCGAGCTTTTGGTGCAGCACGTGGGACACGTGGTAGATGTCGGACGTGCCCTTGTACTCCCGGCCGATGCCGGCCAGATTTTCATTGACGATCTTCCTGCGCGCCGGGTCCTCCAAGAAGTGCTTGGCCTCGGAGAGCACGCCGAAGCAGGAGTTGCAGCCGGTCATGACGTCCAGCCCCTTCTCCTCGGCCAGGGTGATGTTGCGGCAGGACAGGGCGCACCATGTGTTCAGGTCGAAGGAGGGCGCGGTGCCCCAGGCCGGGCAGCAGCCCGCCCCCTCCAGGTCCACGGGCTTGATGCCCAGGGCCGGGAATATCTGTCTGAAGGACTGCTCGATATCCGGCGCCTTGAACGGGATATTGCAGCCCAGGTAGAGTCCTAATTCTTGCATCGCGGGAGCCTCCTTGCTGCTTAGAACAGCCCCAGTTCGGCCATGGGGCTGTTGTCCATGAGGACCTGGATTTCCTTCTGGGCCTTCTCGTCGTAGGCCGAGGTCGGCGCCTTGGCCGGCAGGCCCACGCTCGTGCGCAGCTCCTGCGCGTCGGTGAACACGGCGTGGCCGCGCTCGTAGAGCGTGATCTGCGCCGAGGTGGTGGAAGTGGAGATGGCCAGGTCGCTGGCCTGGTAGCGCCTGAAGGCGAAAACGACCTCCTGCGGCCGCACGCCCTGCGGGCAGACCTCGGTGCACCGATTGCAGGCCTGGCAGCCCCAGGAGGAGGTCTCCTCGATGATCTCCTCCAACTGGCCGTCCTGGATTTTCTTGATGAGCGCACGGCACAACAGCGGGAAGCCCGCGTGCACGCCGGGACAGATGGCCGAGCAGGCCCCGCACTGCACGCACTTGAGGATGCCCGTGCCGCCAAAGCCGATGATGGTCTGTACGGCCTCGTCTATCTTTTCCTTGTTGAGTACGATCGCCATGTATCCGGCCTCCTACGTGGTCGCATAGTCGCGGGTGAGTGCCTCGACCTGGGCCATGATCTGCGCTTCCTCATAGCCGTTGAGCACGATGGCCGAGCTCGGGCAGGTGGACGCGCACACGCCGCAGCCGTGGCACTGGGTGATGTCGATGTTCGCTCTCGGCTTGCCGGCCCAGTCCATCATCTCGATGGCCGCATAGGGGCACAACGGCACGCAGATGCCGCAGCCCGAGCATGTTTCGGCGTGGACTTCGGCAATGGTGGGCTCGATCTTGACCTTGCCCTGGGCCAGGGGCACCGCCGCGGCCGCGGCCGCGCCCTTGGCCTGGGAGACCGTGTCCGGGATGTCCTTGGGCCCCTGGCAGCAGCCGGCCAGGAACAGGCCGCCCACGGATGTCTCCACCGGGCCGAGCTTGGGGTGCAGCTCGCGGAAGAAGCCCGCGCCGTCGAATTGCAGACCCAGGTTCTGGGCCAGGCCCTTGACGCCATCGGCGGGTTCCATGGCCGTGGCCAGGACCACCAGATCCGATTCGATCTCCACGGGCTCGCCGGCCTCCATGTCGAAGGCCTGCACGCGCAGGCGGTCGCCGTCGAGCTTCTGGATGCCGCCAACCTTGCCCTTGAGGATGTTGATGCCCATGCGCCGCGCGCCGGTGTAGTACTCGTCGTAATCCTTGCCGGCCGTGCGCACGTCGATGAAGTGCATGTAGATGTCCAGGTCCGGGTACTTCTCCTTGAGCAGCCGGGCCTGCTTGATCATGTACATGCAGCACACGCGCGAGCAGTAGCTGTGGTGCTTGGTGTCGCGCGAGCCCACGCAGGACACGAAGTTGATGGTGCGCGGCTTCTCGTTGTCCGAGGGACGCAGGAGCTTGCCGCCCGTGGGGCCCGTGGCCGAGATGAGCCGCTCCAGCTGCAGGGCCGTGATGACGTTGGGCGACTTGGGCGCCAACTCCTTGAACCAGCCCTTGTCCATGACCTTGAATCCCGTGGCCACCACGATGGAGCCCACCTCGATCTCCTTGATCTCACCGGCGGGGTCGAGGTTCAGGGAGCGGTTGATGGCTCCGGCCGGACAGGCCTTTTCGCAAGGCGCGTACATGGGCTCGCCGGTCTTCTTGCTGATCCTCGGCTCGGTGCCCAGCTTGCGGCCCGCGCAGTTGATGCAGGAGTCCATGTCCACCACGGCCTTCTTGGGCTGGGCCTGGGGGAAGTGGATGTAGGCGGCCGAGCGTTTGGACAGGCCCGCGTCGAAGGCGTTGGCGGTCTTGCCCAGGCAGACCTCGGCGCACGCGCCGCAGCCTGTGCACTTGTCCCAGTCCACGTAGGTCTGCTTCTGGCGCACCTTGACCTTGAAGTTGCCGATGTAGCCGTCCACCGCGTCCACCTCGGAGTAGGCCAGAAGCTCGATGTTGGGATGCTGGGCGGCCTGGACCATGACCGGGGTCAGGATGCAGGCCGAGCAGTCGTTGGTGGGAAAGGTCTTGTCGAGCATGGCCATGACGCCGCCGATGGAAGGCTCCTTCTCCACCAGGTAGGTCTTGTAGCCCATGTTCGCGAGCTCCAGGGCCGAGAAGATGCCGCCTACGCCGCCGCCCACGACCATGGCCGCGGGTGTCACGTCCACGAACTTGTCTTCCAGGGGCTTGAGGTTCGTGGCCTTGGCCACGGCCGAGGCCACGACCCGCTTGGCCTTTTCCGTGGCCCCGAAGGGGTCGTGCGGATGGACCCAGCTGGCCTGGTCGCGGATGTTGGCCATTTCGAAGAGGTACTTGTTAAGCCCCGCCTTTTCGCACGCTCCCCGGAAGATGGGCTCGTGCGTGCGCGGGGTGCAGGCCGCCACGACCACGCGGTCAACCAGCCCCTGCTGGATGTCCTGCTTGATCATCTCCTGGCCCGAGTCCGAGCACATGAACAGGTCCTTGCGGGCCAGCGCCACATCGGGCAGCTTCTCCGCAAAGGCCCGCACTGCCTCGACATCGATGACACCAGCGATGTTCGAGCCGCAGTGACATACATACACGCCTACTTTCGCCATGAACGACCTCCTTGGTTCCCAGACTGATGCCAAAGCATGCGCGGCCTGGCAGGGACACCGGACTCCGCAAGCAGGTGGTCCGTCGCGATATCACTATTGGGTAGTTAAATCTAAACCATAGAATATTTCTATCCAATAGGGCGCAGCAATCCCTTCCGGCAAACCCGGACCAGCCTGCCGCCTCATCCACGCATGTGTCTCCAGGCGCTATGCGCCCAGGATTTCCCTGACCTTGGCGAGCACATCCTCTCGCTTGAAAGGCTTGTCGAATTTGGCGACAGCATTGGGGATGGCGGGCTTGAGTTCCGGCTGGCCGGTGATGACGATGATGGGGATGGCCTTGCCGTCGCGCTTGAGGTGCAGGTTGAAGCGGGGCCCGTGCATTTCGGGCATTTCCAGATCCAGAGTGATGAGATCGACTTCCTCCACGCTACAGATCCGTTCGGCCTCCTTGCCATTGTTGGCCGTAAGCGTCTTGTAGCCTTCCTCGCTCAGGAAGTCAGATAGATAGCTGGTGATGTTCGGATCGTCGTCTACGATGAGTATGCGCTTGGACATGCTTACCTCCGATATACCCGCTGCACGTGAAAGACAGCAAAGACCATGGCGGCCTGTGGAAATGAATACAAGAGTCTATTCCGCAAAGCATACGTGCGTGTCAATAAAAGAAAAGAATATAGAGCAAAGACATAGACACCTTTGCCATTGATTGGAAATACTGGCCAAATAAAGGAAATGTTGTTTATGATAAAGAGCGGGCTGGCAAATGAATGAAGATATTTTTCATTAAGCAAATTGATAGGATTCCTGATTGCAAATGCTCAGGCGGCGCATAGCGGTTTGCAAGTAAGCCGAGAGGTATTTATCTCGCAAACAATGGGAATCCAGGGGAATCGTTCCCCCTGGCGTGAGAGGCCTGGGGAGGGCAGCGCCCTTTCTCGGGTCATCTGCAGAGTGCCATAGCGGATTCTTGCCGATGCGGAATATGGAACTGGGGCAGTGCGGTCACGGCCTGCGCTGCGGGGGCTGCTCGTGTCCCGTTCAAGGGGGTCGATCCGGTAGCCGGGAGCAGGTCGCAAGAGCCGCCCGGGAGTGCGATGATCCTGTGTGGCCTATGTGTGGTTCATCCGCGGAGAAGGCTGGCGTCAGGGTGGACTACATGGAGATTCCGCCCGAGGTGGACAAGAACACGGCCCTGGGCGCACCGTTGTTCACGGCCTACGTCTCCAGCCATCCGGAATGCAAGGTGATGTTTATGAATCACGGTGGCTTGACCGCCCAGTTGGAGAACTTCTTCCGCACCGCAGGCCTCGGCCCCGGCGACATGATCGGCGTGGGCTTCAGTCTCTCGCCGGCCAGGCCATGGCCGTCAAGAGCGGCTACGTCGATCTTATTGGCGACGGCCAACCCTTCCTGCAGGGCTACCTGCCGGTGCTCCAGATCATCATGACCAAGCGCTACGGATTCTCGGGCCTGGTCATCGAGACGGGCGGCGGCTTCGTGCACAAGGGCAACATCAGCCTTATCGCCCCCCTGACCTAGAAGGGCATTCGCTCGCAAACTCACAAGGAGGACGCCCGGTTCTTTCGGGCGGCCCTGGCGAGAAGACGATGCACGAGGATCTCATGCCGGTCCTGGAACTGAGAGTGTCGGAAAGCGCCTTAGCGCAATGCGGGCCCTGGAGAATGTGGATTTCTACCTGGGCAAGGGCGAAGTGGTGGAGCTGATCAGCGACAACAGCGCCGGCAAGTCCACGCTCGCCAAGATCCTCTCGGGCGTCTTCCGCCCCGGCTCGGGCAAGCTACCACGGAAACATCAAAGGCCAGGCAGTCACCAACTTATCCGTGGGATACCAAGCGGGGTAAGGTCAATGGCCACAAAGAGGCATGCCAATCCATGTGACCCATATGTTCCCTTTCTCTGCTCAACCATGCACACTTCGTTGAAATGCTGCACATTATGCACGCGACAGTGCCAGGAGCAGGAGATGGTGGTGGCTCGAGAAAACTTTTGTTTTTAGATGGTTAGCTAGAAAACATGAACAAATCCCCAAGGGCCCGTGGCCCCTTGGCGGGTGGGGTCCGGGGAGGGCGATGCCCTCCCCGCTCCGGCGCGGAGCGCCGGCTTAGGCCAGCAGCTCGCGGGCCAGGGCCTTGCCCTGGTCGCCGCCGCCGGCCATGCGCGACAGCTCGGCGAAGATGTCGGCTTTGGAGAGCCGAACGCAGCGGGTGAAGGTCTGGCCGGCCTCGACATCCTTGCGCACCTGGAAGTGCCGGTCGGCCTTGGCCGCGAGCTGCGGCCAGTGGGTGATGAGGATGATCTGCTGACGCTCGGACAGGGCCTTGAGCCGCTCGGCCACCGCGCCCAGGGTCAGGCCGCCGATGCCCGCGTCCACCTCGTCGAAGATGAGCGTGGGCTGCTCGGCCTGGGACAGGATGCCCACCAGGGCCAGCAGGAAGCGCGACAGCTCGCCGCCCGAGGCGATGCGGTCCAGGGGCTGGGGCGACTGGCCGGGGTTGGGCACCCAGAGCACGCGGGCGCGCTCCTCGCTGATGCCCGGCACGAGCTCGTGCGGCTCGAAGGCGATCTCCACGCGCATGTGCTCCGAAAAGCCGAGCTGCCTAAGCTCCGACTCCAGGTCGGCCTTGAGCCTGCCTGCGGCCTCGCGCCGGGCCGCGTGCAAGCGGTCGAGCACGGCGCGCAGCTCGCGGCCCAGCTCCTGCTCCTCCTTGTCCAGGCGCTTGAGGTCCAGGCCGGACTCGTCCAGGAAGGACAGGTTCTCGCGCAGCTCCTGCTGGAGACTCACGAGGCCGGCCAGGTCGCGCTTGAGCTTGCGCTTGAGCTGGGCCAGCTCGAACAGCCTGGCCTCGATGGCCTCCAGGTCGCCGTCGCCCGCGCGCAGGTCGCAGCGCCGCAGCCGGACGTCCAGCTCCGACAGGCGCAGCCGGAGATCATCCAGGGCCTGGCCCTCCTCGTCCAGGTCCGGCACGGCCGCGGCAAGCATGCGCACATGGCGGCCGAGCTTGTCGAACAAGGCCAGCAGCCCGTCGCCGCCCTGGCCGTGCAGCAGGGCAAGCGCCCCGTCCAGGGCCTGGCGCGCGCCGGCGCGGTCCTTGAGGGCCTGGCGCTTGGCGGCCAGATCGTCCTCTTCGCCGGGCCTGGGGTTGACCTTGCCGATCTCGCGGCTCTGGAACTCCAGGAACTCGCGCTGGGACGACAGCGCGCCCACGCGCGCGACGAGCTCCTCGCGGCGGGCGGCCAACTCGCGCAGCCCGTCGCGCAGCCGGTCGCGCTCGTCCAGGGGCGAGCGGTCGGGCAGGAAGGCGTCGAGCATGCGCGCCTGGTAGGCCGGCGAGAGGAGCTTCTGCTGGCCGTGCTGGCTCGTGTGCAGCACCAGGCCGGGCTTGAGCGTCTCCACGGTCTCCAGGCTGCTCAGGCGGTCGTTGACGTACAGGCGGCTGCGGCCCGTGTCCGCGGCAAGCTCGCGGCGGATGACGCACTCCACGCCCTCCACCAGGAACAGGGCCTCGACCATGGCCTTGTCCCGGCCGGGCCGGACCATGTCGGACGTGAGCCGCTCGCCCGTGAGGAAGTTCACGGCGCGCAGGATGAACGACTTGCCCGCGCCGGTCTCTCCGGTCAGGGCGTTGAGTCCGGGGGAGAACTCCAGCTCCAGGTCGTCGATGAGGGCCAGGTTGTGTATGCGCAAAAGCTCAAGCATGGGGGAAGCGGCTCGCCTTGCCGCCAGGGTGCTCGGAATGCGGCGGAATCTACACCCAAGACCGGGCGAGGGCAAGGCGGGGCCAAAGCCCGGCAGGCTTCAGGACAAGGCCTGGTCCTCGTCGTGGCGGCGCGCCAGGCGGCGCTTGAGCCACCAGCCGGCCAGGAGCATGGCCGCGCCCACGGCCAGGGCCACGAGCACGTTGGCCCAGGTCGGCCGGCGGATGAGCCTGCCTAGGCTTTCGCCGAGCAGGGTGATGGCCAGCAGGCCGGGAAACATGCCCAGGGCCGTGCCGAGCACGTAGTCGCGGAAGCGGATGTGCGAGGCCCCGGCGATGAGGTTGACCAGGCCGAAGGGCGCCACGGGCAGGTTGCGCACGAGCGCCATGGCCAGAACGCCCTGCCTGGCCATGGCCCGGCTCAGGCGGTTGATGCGCCGGCCCGCCAGGTCGCGCAGCATCTCCTTGCCCAGGAGCATGCCCGCCAGATAGCCGGCCATGGCGCCCAGCAGGCTTCCGCCGAAGGCGTAGGCGAAGCCGAGCGGCGGGTCGTGGATCACGGCCACGGCCACGATCATGAGCGTGACCGGGACCATGAGCACGCAGCCCACGGCCATGGCCCCGAGCACCAGGAGCGGCTCCAGGGGCGACCTGCCGAGCGTCCCGCCGAACTCCACGACCCGCTCCAAGGTCAGCCAGTCGCCCAGGGGGCCGAACTTCCAGGCCACGGCCAGGCCAGCCAGGAGCGCCAGCGCCAGGCTGGGCACGATGTAGAAGGCCCGCCAGCGCCGTTCCTTCCGGGGCGGATCGAAGAAGAACATGTCGATGATTCTGTCCAGGGCCATGGGTTGCTCGGGATCGAGCAGGCCGGGGTCCAGGTAGTCCGGGTCCAGCCACTCCGGGGCCAGCCGCTCCATGGGCCGCAGGCTGCGGCCTTCGCCGCGCAGGGCCTCCACCGAGGCGACGAGGGAGCCCGTCTCGGCCAGGGCCTGCGCGACGAGCTCCGGCGGCTTGCCCAGGTGCTCGCCCAGGAGCCTTTGCAGGAACCCGGATATGGAGGCCCGCAACGGCCCGTTGTCAGGATCGCCGGGGTCGCACTCAAGGCTCAGGTCGCACTCGCTGTCCAGGCCCATGGAGCGGTTGCTCAGGTTGGCCGAGCCGATGCGCAGGAAGCAGTCGTCGATAACCATGACCTTGGCGTGCATGTGCATGCTCCCGCCGTGGTTCAGCCCAGGCACGTGCGGGTAGTAGACGCGCAGCCGGCCGTGGCGGTCGGCCTCGCCCAGCCGCCCGAGCACGGACACGCGCAGGCCGTCCATGACGCCCTGCTCCAGCCAGCCGGGGCTCTTGAGCGGCAGAGCCAGGACGATTTCGGGCCCCTCGGCCCGGCGCAGGCTTTCGCACAGGAAGCCGCACGCGGCGCCCGAGGTGAAGTACTGGGTCTCGATGTAGATGTATTTCCGCGCGGCGGCGATGGAGTCCCTGAACAGCCGCTCCACCTGGCGCACGGCCTTGCGCCCCTTGAACGCGGGCAGGGTCAGGCTGATGCCGACCCGCGAGTCGCGGACGTCCACGGGCACACCTCCTGGCCAGGGCAGGGGCGAGGCCAGGGCGGGCGCCGGCAAACGCTTGCCCGTGGCCCACTCCCAGCGCCAGCGGAAAAGCTCGCCCAGGCGGGCCGCGGCCTCGCCGTCCACGAGAATCTGCACGTCATGGAACGGCGCGTAGCGCTCCCCGCGCGGGTTGACGCGCCTCGGGTCGCCGGGATCGTGGGCGGGCGTGTCCCAGCGGTTGTGGGTCAGATCGAGCCCGCCCGAGAAGGCCAGGCTGTCGTCCACGACCACGATCTTCTGGTGCTGGGAGCCGGTCATGGGATGGGCGTCGTCCATGACCAGCCGCACCCTGCGGTGCGTGGACCAGCCGAGCTTGACCACCGGGAGCGTCTCGCGCTCCAGGGCGTAGAGCATGGCGAAGTCCCAGTCCAGAATGTGGATGTTCAGCTCCGGGCGCGTGCGCGCCAGGTTGTTGAGGAACGGCCCGAGCCGGTAACGCTCCTCGTCGGCGGGACTCGGGCCGGGAAGGCCGCGCAGGAGCCTGACCCGGCTGTTCACGTCCCATCCGGCGATGTGGATGGTCCGCCGGGCGGACTCGCAGGCGGCCACGAAGGCCCGGAAGTAGTCCGCGCCGTCCACGAGGAAGGCGGCGCGCCGGAACTCGGCGACCCGCCAGCAGTTCACTCCCTCCCGGAGCACCGGGAAGCGCGCGGGGACGTCCGTGGGCGGTTGGTCGGCGGCCCTGGAAGGCATCATGCCGGGAATACTACCCCAGGCGTACGGCCGGGCAAGGGATTTCCCCCGCGCCCACGCCTTGTCGGCCCGGCGACCCGGCTTCCGGCCAAGCCGGATCGCGGCGCATTGGCGGCTTGCGGCACGGGTTGAATACGGAGTAAATAAATCGTAAGCGATGCATGGCCTCCGCGCGGCGGAAAAAATAATACGAGCCGGCCGCTTCCGACGTTAGATTGTGCCATGCCGAGGGTCTGTGCATGCCCGCCGCGAAACGTCGAGGGCATCCTGAGACAGCTCGGGATTGGGGGGATACCGTGCCTGACCTGTTGCAGAGCCCCGGCAAGGGCTTCAAGGGTTCATATTCCGGCCGCGAAGCCATGCGCACGCCACGCCAGCGCATGCCCCGTGCCCAGCATTCCCCGACCATTACACCCAGGAGACTGTTCCGCTCATGAAGAAAGCGCTCATAACCGGTATCACCGGCCAGGACGGCGCGTACCTGGCCGAGCTTCTGCTCGGGAAGGGCTACGAGGTGCACGGCCTCAAGCGCCGCTCCTCGCTGTTCAACACCGACCGCATCGACCACCTCTACCAGGACCCGCACGTGCAGAGCCGAAGGCTCATCCTGCACTACGGCGACCTGACCGACTCCACCAACCTCATCAGGGTCATCCAGGAGGTCAAGCCGGACGAGCTTTACAACCTGGCGGCCCAGAGCCACGTCAAGGTCTCCTTCGAGAGCCCCGAGTACACGGCCAACTCCGACGCCCTGGGCACGCTCAGGCTCTTGGAGGCCCTGCGCATCCTGGGCCTGGAGAAGAAGACCCGCTTCTACCAGGCCTCGACCTCGGAGCTCTACGGCCTGGTGCAGGAAGTTCCCCAGACCGAGAAGACGCCCTTCTACCCGCGCTCGCCCTATGCCGTGGCCAAACTCTACGCCTACTGGATCACGGTCAACTACCGCGAGGCCTACGGCATGTATGCCTGCAACGGCATCCTCTTCAACCATGAGTCCCCGG
Source organism: Pseudomonadota bacterium (assembly GCA_023433925.1). GTDB lineage: Bacteria > Desulfobacterota > Desulfovibrionia > Desulfovibrionales > Desulfovibrionaceae > Desulfocurvibacter. The sequence goes on from JAEYTO010000032.1 coordinate 26,769, forward strand.
TGCGCGGCGAAACCTTCGTGACGCGCAAGATCACCCGCGCGCTCTGCCGCATCGCCCTCGGGTTGCAGGACAAGCTGTTCCTCGGCAACATGAACGCCAGGCGCGACTGGGGCCATGCCCGCGACTACGTGGAGATGCAGTGGCTCATGCTCCAGCAGGAGCGGCCCGAGGACTTCGTCATCGCCACGGGCCGGCAGTTCTCGGTCCGGCAGTTCGTGACCTGCGCCGCGGCCGAGCTGGGCCTGGAGCTCGAGTGGCGCGGCAAGGGGCTCGACGAGAAGGGCATCGTGGCCCGCTTCGACCGCGAAATTCTCGCGGGCAAGCTCAACGGCTCCTGCGAGATGAACGGCGACATCGCGCCGGGCCGGGAGATCGTGGCCGTGGACCCGCGCTACTTCCGGCCGACCGAGGTCGAGACGCTGCTCGGCGACCCGGCCAAGGCCAAGCGGATGCTCGGCTGGTCGCCCGCCACGAGCTTCGAGGAGCTTGTCTCGGAGATGGTCCACGAGGACCTCTCCCTGGCCGCCCGCGACGAGGTCTGCAAGCGCGAGGGCTTCCGCGTCTACGACTATCACGAGTAAGGGGGCACGCGTGGACAGGCAGAGCAGAATCTACGTGGCCGGCCACCGGGGGCTCGTGGGCTCGGCCATCGTGCGCCGGCTGCGCACCGAGGGTTGCGCGAACATCCTGACGCGCACGCACGCCGAGCTCGACCTCACGGACCACGCCGCCGTGCGCGCCTTCTTCGAGGCGGAAAAACCCGAATACGTCTTCCTGGCCGCGGCCAAGGTCGGCGGCATCCACGCCAACGACACCTATCCGGCGGACTTCATCCGCGACAACCTGCTCATCCAGACCAGCGTCATTGACGCGGCCCATCGCTCCGGAGCGCGCAAGCTCTGCTTCCTGGGCTCCTCGTGCATCTACCCCAAGCTCGCGCCCCAGCCCATGCGCGAGGAGCACCTGCTCACGGGCGCGCTGGAGCCCACCAATCAGTGGTACGCCGTGGCCAAGATCGCCGGCATCAAGATGTGCCAGGCCTACCGCCGCCAGTACGGCTTTGCCGCCATCTCCATCATGCCCACGAACCTCTACGGTCCGGGCGACAACTTCGACCTGAAGAACTCGCACGTCCTGCCCGCGCTCCTGCGCAAGTTCCACGAGGCCAAGGAGTCGGGCGCGCCCGAGGTGGCCGTGTGGGGCACGGGCAGGCCGCGCCGCGAGTTCCTGCATGTGGACGACATGGCCGACGCCACCGTGCACCTCATGCGCGCCTACGACGACGAGGAGATCGTCAACGTGGGCGTGGGCCAGGACGTGTCCATCGCCGAACTCGCGGAGCTGGTGCGCCAGGCAGTGGGCTTCGCAGGCCGCATAGTCTTCGACCCGGCCATGCCCGACGGCACGCCCCGCAAGCTCCTGGACGTATCCAGGCTGCACGCCACGGGCTGGCGGGCGCGGATCGCGCTTCCCGAGGGCATCCGCCAGACCTACGCCTGGTATCGCGAGAACATCGCGGCGCAGGGCAAACCATGCGGGCGGACGTGCTGACCCCTTCCGGCCGGCATCCAAATCCCGCGCCCCTGCCGGGTTTCCCTGCGGATCGCGGGCATCCTTGGCCCTAGGACATCGAGGAGAACGCATGCTCATTCCAGTCATCCTCTCGGGCGGGTCGGGCACGCGGCTGTGGCCGCTGTCGCGCACGCTCTACCCCAAGCAGTTCCTGCCGCTGGCCGGCAGGCGGACCATGTTCCAGCAGACCGTGGCCAGGGCCATGGCCGTGCCTGGAGCCCAGGCCCCGGTCATCCTGTGCAACGAGGAGCACCGCTTCCTGGTCGCCGAGCAGCTGCGCCAGATAAGCGTCGCGGCCACCATCGTGCTTGAGCCCTTGGGCCGCAACACCGCCCCTGCCGCGGCCGTGGCCGCCCTGCACGCGGCGGGCCTGGCCCAGGACGCCCTGACCATGGTCCTGCCGGCCGATCACGTCATCGCCGACGAGGGGGCCTTCGCGCGGGCCGTGTCCGCGGCCGTCCCGGCCGCCCAGGCGGGCAGGCTCGTGACCTTCGGCATCCTGCCCGCGCACCCCGAGACCGGCTACGGCTACATCAAGATGGGTGAGGAGCTTGCGGGCCAGGACGGCGTGCGCGCCGTCTTGGCCTTCCGGGAGAAGCCGGACCTCGCCACGGCCCAGGCTTACGTGGACTCGGGCGAGTACGTCTGGAACTCGGGCATATTCCTCTTCTCGGCCAAGACCTACCTGGACGAGCTTTCGCGCCATGCGCCCAAGATCGTCGAGTCCTGCCGGGCCGCCCTTGAGCGCGCCCGCCGCGACATGGACTTCACCCGTCTGGACAAGGAGGCCTTCACGGCCTGCCAGGACGATTCCATCGACTACGCGGTCATGGAGAAGACCAGGCTGGCGGCCGTGGTGCCCATGGACGCGGGCTGGAGCGACGTGGGCTCCTGGCGGGCCCTGTGGGAGATCGCCCGCCGCGACGGGGCCGGCAACGCATTCCATGGCGACGTCGTGGCCCAGGACACCAGGGACACCTACGTGCGCGCCGAGGGACGCCTGGTGACCACGGTCGGCGTTACGGACCTCGTGGTGGTCGAGACGAGCGACGCCGTGCTCGTGGCCGCCAAGGACAAGGTCCAGGACGTCAAGAAGGTCGTGGACACGCTCAAAAAGGCCGGCCGCAGCGAGGCGACCATCCATCGCAAGGTCTACCGGCCCTGGGGCTCCTACGAGGGCATCGACCTGGGCCAGGACTTCCAGGTCAAGCGCATCACGGTCAACCCCGGCTCGACGCTGTCCTTGCAGATGCACCACCACCGCGCCGAGCACTGGATCGTCGTGCGCGGCACGGCGCGCATCACCAAGGGAGATCAAGAGATATTGCTCTCCGAGGACCAGTCGACGTATATCCCGCTCGGCACGACGCACAGGCTCAACAATCCCGGCAAGATCCCGCTGGAGCTCATCGAAGTCCAGACCGGCAGCTACCTCGGCGAGGATGACATCGTCAGGCTGGAAGACGTGTACGGCAGGGACAAGAACTAAGACCAGGAGGGCTCCGCCCTCCTGGACCCTCCCGCCAGGGGCCACGGGCCCCTGGACCCCGTATGTTTTGGGGCGAGATGCAAAGAACGGGCGGCTGAGCCGGTGGCCACGTTTGATGATTACCCCAAAACAAGGGGTTCAGGGGGCCTTATCAGGATAGGGCCTCTGCCGGGTGAGAGTCTGAGAAAGGGCAGCGCCCTCTCTCAGGAATTCGCAAGACGCAAGCACAAGGGGCCGCAAGGCCCGAGGTAACAAGCATGAAGCCGATCAATCGCGAGGTCTTCCGCGCCTACGACATACGCGGCATCGTGGACCGCGACTTCGATCCCGAGTGGGTCGAGGCCCTTGGCCGGGCCTGCGGCACGTGGTTCAAGTCCCAGGGCTGGGACAAGGCCGTGGTGGGCCACGACTGCCGGCACTCCTCGCCCGAGTACCAGAGCCGCATGGCCAAGGGCCTGGCCTCCTGCGGCCTGGACGTGCTGACCCTCGGGCTCGTGCCCACGCCGGTCTTCTACTTCGCGGCCAAGACCCTCGGCTACCAGGCCGGCGTCATGGTCACGGCCAGCCACAACCCGCCCGAGTTCAACGGCTTCAAGGTCTGGGCCGGCGAAACCACGGCCCACTCCGAGCAGGTCCAGGACATCTACGAGGCCATGGCCAAGGGCGAGTTCGCAACGGGCGCGGGCAAGATCTCACAGCACGACATGGTTCCCGGATACCTGGACGCGCTCAGCTCCCAGGCGCGCATCACGAGGCGCGTGAAGGTCGTGGTGGACGGCGGCAACGGCACGGGCGGGCTCATCACGGCCGAGCTCCTGCGCCGCGTGGGCTGCGAGGTGGTCGAGCTGTACTGCGAGCCTGACGGCGACTTCCCCAACCACCACCCCGACCCGGTGGTGGAGAAGAACATGCTGGACCTGCGCAAGAAGGTCCTGGAGGTCGGCGCGGCCTGCGGCATTGGCCTGGACGGCGACAACGACCGCATCGGCGTGGTGGACGAGACGGGCCGGCTCATGTACGGCGACCAGCTCCTGGCCATCTACGCCCGCCGCATGCTCAAGGACTTCCCCGGCGCCATGGTCATCGGCGAGGTCAAATGCTCGCACCTGCTCTACAAGGACATCGCGGCCCACGGCGGCCAGCCCCTCATGTGGAAAACGGGGCACTCGCTCATCAAGGCCAAGATGAAGGAGACCGGCGCGACGCTGGCCGGCGAGATGAGCGGGCACATGTTCTTCGCCGACCGCTACCACGGCTTCGACGACGCGACCTACGCGGCCCTGCGCATCGCCGAGATCCTCTCGGCCGAGGACACGCCGCTGTCGCGCATGCTCGCCGACTGGCCCAGGACCCACAACACGCCCGAGATCCGCGTGGACTGCCCCGAGGCCATCAAGTTCGACATCGTGAGGAAAGCCCAGGAGCACTTCGCGCGCACCCGCGAGGTCAACACCGTGGACGGCGCGCGCATCCTCTTCCCCGACGGCTGGGGTCTCGTGCGCGCCTCGAACACCCAGCCCGTGCTCGTGCTGCGCTTCGAGGCCGAGAGCGAGAAGCGCCTGGCCGAGCTCAGGGCCGAGGTGGAGACGCCGCTGAACGCCTGGATCGAGGCGGCCATGGCCTCGGTCTAGGGCCGCTCTCCGGGAGAGCCCGCCCTCCCCAAAGCATTTGCCTTCGGCGGCCTCCCGGCGTATTCCCTTTCCCTGCGCCGCCGCGCATGTCCCGAAAACCGATACGACCACCCAGCGGGCCGCAAACCGCAAGGCCCGGCCTTCGCGCTGCCCGCCGCCAAGCCAAGGAGCCGACCATGGCCATTCCCTTCATCGACATCAAGGCCCAGTTGGCCCAGGTGGAACAGGAAATCCGCCAGGGTTTCGACCGCGTGTTCGCCCACTGCCAGTTCATCATGGGCCCGGAGATCAAGGAGGTCGAGGAGCAGCTCGCCGCCTTCGCCGGCGCCAAGCACGCCCTGACCTGCTCCTCGGGCACCGACGCCCTGCTCCTGCCGCTCATGGCCATGGGCATCGGGCCGGGCGACGCGGTCATCACCACGCCCTTCACCTTCTTCGCCACCCTGGAGTCCATCGCGCTCCTGGGCGCCACGCCCGTGGTGGTGGACGTGGACCCGCGCACGTTCAACATCGACCCCGCCCGGATCGAGCTGGCCATCAAGGCCCTCAAGGCCAAGGACCCGGCCATCCACCCGCTGCCCAAGGGCTATGACAAGCTGACCCTCAAGGCCATCATGCCCGTGGACCTGTTCGGACTGCCCGCGGACTATGAGCGCATCATGGCCATCGCCAAGCGCGAGAACCTCCAGGTCATCGGCGACTCGGCCCAGGGCTTCGGCGGCCTGTACAAGGGCCGCCCGGTCAGCTCCATCCCGCACGTGACGGCCACGAGCTTCTTCCCGGCCAAGCCGCTGGGCGTATACGGCGACGGCGGCGCGGTCTTCACGGACGACGACAAGCTGGCCGATGTCATGCGCTCCATCCGCGTGCACGGCATGGGCCACGACCGCTACCACAACGTGCGCCTGGGCCTGAACGCGCGCTTCGACACCTTCCAGGCCGTGGTGCTCAAGGCCAAGCTGCGCATCTTCCCGGCCGAGCTGGACGCCCGCCAGAAGATCGCCGAGCGCTACGACGCGGGCCTCAGGGGCTCGGTCGTCACGCCGCTCGTGCCCGAGGGCTGCCGCTCCTCCTGGGCCCAGTACTCGGTCCTGACCAAGGGCCCCAAGGAGCGCGACGCGCTCCAGGCCGCGCTCAAGGCCCAGGACATCCCGACCATGATCTACTACCCCATCCCCTGCCACCGGCAGCCCGTGTTCAAGGACCTGGGCTACGCCGAGGGCAGCATGCCCGTGAGCGAGAACCTGTCCAAGGTCATCCTCAGCCTGCCCATGCACCCGTACCTCAGCGAGGCCGACCAGAAGACGATCATCGAGGCCGTGCGCAAGGCGGCCTAGACGGCAAGAGAAACCGGGAGAGGGCTCCGCGCCTGCCAGACCGGCTCGGTCCTCTCCCGGACCCACCCCGCCAGGGCCCTATCCTGATAAGACGGCCCTTGGACCCGCGATTTTGATGTATTGCGCCAACCGCCGGTTGGCGGCTCTCCAAGCAAGTAGCAGAACTTTTTCCTTCCCCTGCTCTTTTTCCAAGAGCTTCATTTTCCTCGCAATTAGAGCATTCTGCTTTTGAAAATGCTCTGCAAGCCATGCGTCGGCATGGCTTGCCGCCGCGTAGGCGTAGGCGCATGCCGCCGCGCAAGGGCCATGGGTTTCCGTTGGCAACGGCATCCCTGAAACCAGAGCCTCCCGCTCGCGCAAGGTAGCTTTTGAAGCACCTCACGTTCCCATGAGCCCGAAACCGTGCTAAACAAGGCCAATTAGGCTCCCCTCCAGGCCGGCGGCCGGACCCGGCGGCGCGGAGGGCTCATACCGCGGGAGCATCCCAAGGAGATTGGAATGGCCAGTCAGTATCATGAGCCGGTAGGCGAACTATCCCAGCAGGACCGGAACTATGTGCGGGCGCTCATGAGCCTCAAGGAGGAGATCGAGGCGGTGGATTGGTACCATCAGCGGGTGGCCGCCTGTCCCGACCCGCAGTTGAAGAGCATCCTGGCCCACAACCGCGACGAGGAGATCGAGCACGCGGTCATGGCCCTGGAGTGGCTGCGGCGCAACATGCCCGGATGGGATGAGCAGATGCGCACGTACCTCTTCACGGAGGGCGACGTGACCGCCATCGAGGAGGCCGCGGAAGCCGGCGAGGCAAGCAAGGCCGGAGGCCGGGACGCGGACAAGCCGGTGAGGCAGGTTTCCGGCCCAGCCGAGGCCGGGCTCGGCATCGGCAGCTTGAAGAGGAACACCTGAACACGTGCACGGCAAGCGCACACGGAGGAAGCCATGGATATTCTCAAGCGGGAACTGGCGCCGATCACCGACGAGGCCTGGGCATACATCGACGACGAGGCCCGCGCCATCCTGGGCCAGGTCCTGTCCGCCCGCAAGGTGGTGGACGTGGACGGCCCCAGGGGCTGGGAGCACTCGGCCATGACCTTGGGCCGGTTGAGCATTCCCGAGCAGCAGCACTTCGATGGCGTGAACATGGGCCTGCGGCGGGTCCTGCCCCTGGTGGAGGCCCGCGTGCCCTTCGAGCTGGACATCTGGGAGCTGGACAACGTCGTGCGCGGGGCCAGGGACATCGATGTGAACAACCTGGAGAAGGCGGCCCACGACATCGCCCGCCTGGAGGAGCGCGCGGTCTATTACGGCCTGAACCAGGCCCAGATCAAGGGCTTCCGGGACGCCAGCGAGCACGAGGTCCTGGGCATGGGCAACGCTCCCGAGGACATCGTGGAGAAGGTCACCCTGGGCCTGACGCGCATGGTGGAGGCCGGCGTGCAAGGGCCATACGCCCTGGCCGTCTCCCCCAAGCTGTGGGTGGCCCTGTCGGGCATGATCCGCGGCTTTCCGCTCAACAGGTACGTGGAGAGCCTGCTCGGCGGCCCCATCGTGCTCAGCCCGTTCATCGACGACGCGTTTCTCGTGTCCACGCGCGGCGGCGACACGCTCCTGACCATCGGCCAGGACATCGCCATCGGCTACGGCTCCAGCGACAAGGAGAAGGTCAAGCTCTTCTTCACCGAGACCTTCACCTTCCACATCCTGGAGCCCAGGGCCGTCCTGTGCTTCAGCTTCGCGCAGGGCTCCTAGGGCACTTTGCGAATGACCTGAGAGAGGGCGTTGCCCTCTCTCAGACTCTCTCGCGCCAGGGGAATGATTGACTCGGGCCGTCCTGGCCCTCGCCCTGCGGGCGTCGCCCAAGGCGGCGACGTCCAATCGTGCGGTCCTGCACGATTGTGACTCGGGCCGTCCTGGCCCTCGCCCTTCGGGCGTCGCCCAATCGTGCAGGATGGCAAGATTGTCCTCTGGCCCCCCAATTTCATCTGCAAAATGACTTAGGGCAGCGCGCCTGTCGGCCGGGAGAGAGCGCGCCCTCTCCCGGCATTTCTTCCCCTACTCCGCCGACAGCACCGCGCCCTGGGCCGCGGAGCTGACCAGGCGGGCGTAGCGGCGCAGCAGCGGCGAGGCGATGTCCTTCTTCAGGAGCCGCGTCGTCGCGCGGCGCTCCTCCAGCTCGGCCTCGTCCACCACGAGCTGGAGCCTGCGCGCCGGGATGTCGATCTCGATCCTGTCGCCGTCGCGCACGTAGGCGATGGTTCCGCCCGCGGCCGCCTCGGGCGAGACGTGGCCGATGGCCGCGCCGCGCGTGCCGCCGGAGAAGCGGCCGTCGGTGATGAGGGCCACGTCGCTGCCCAGGCCCATGCCGGAGATGACCGAAGTGGGCGTGAGCATCTCGCGCATGCCGGGTCCGCCGCGCGGGCCTTCGTAGCGGACGACCACGGCGTCGCCGGCCTTGATCCGGCCGCCCAGGATGGCCTGGGAGGCGGCGTCCTCGGAGTCGAACACGCGGGCCGTGACCGTGCGGCGCATCATCTCCGGGGCCACGGCCGACTGCTTGACCACGCAGCCGTCGGGCGCGAGGTTGCCGCGCAGCACGGCGATGCCGCCTTCGCTGGAATACGGCTTGTCGATGGGCCGGATGACCTCGTGGTCGCTGACGGCGGCCTTGAGCTCGGCCAGGTTCTCGCCGAGGGTTTTGCCGGTGACGGTCAGCACGTCCAGGGCCAGCATGTCCTTCTTGACCAGCTCGCTCATGACCGCCGGGATGCCGCCCGCCGCGTGCAGGTCCTCCAGGTGGTGCTCGCCGGCGGGCGAGAGCTTGCACAGGTTGGGCGTGGCCTTGCTGACCTGGTTGAAGATGTCCAGGGTCAGGTCCAGACCGGCCTCGCGGAAGATGGCCGGCAGGTGCAGGACCGTGTTGGTCGAGCAGCCCAGGGCCATGTCCAGGGTCACGGCGTTGCGCACGCTCTTCTCGGTCACGATGTCGCGCGGCCGGACGCCCTTTTCGAGCAGGTCCATGACCCGCATGCCGGCGTGCTTGGCCAGACGCACGCGCTCGGCCGTGGGCGCGGGGATGGTCCCGTTGCCGGGCAGGGCCAGGCCGATGGTCTCGGACAGGCAGTTCATGGAGTTGGCCGTGAACATGCCGGCGCACGAGCCGCAGCCGGGGCAGGCCTTGCACTCCAGCTCGTCCAGCTCCTCCTGGCCCATCTGGCCGCGCTTGGCCTTGCCCACGGCCTCGAAGACCGTGATGAGGTCCGCGCTCTTGCCGCGCGCGCTGCCGGCGTACATGGGCCCGCCGCTCACGAGCACGGCCGGGATGTTCAGGCGCAGCATGGCCATGAGCATGCCGGGCACGGACTTGTCGCAGTTGGGGATGAGCACCAGTCCGTCGAAGGGATGGGCCGTGGCCATGACCTCGATGGAGTCGGCGATGACCTCGCGGCTGACCAGGGAGAAGTGCATGCCCTCGTGGTTCATGGCCAGGCCGTCGCACACGCCGATGACCGGGAACTCCATGGGCGTGCCGCCGGCCATGCGGATGCCGGCCTTGACGGCCTCGGCGATGGTGTTCAGGTGCACGTGGCCGGGCACGACCTCGTTGTGGGCGTTGACCACGCCGATGAGCGGCCGGTCCATCTCCTCGCGGGTCAGGCCCAGGGCCTGGAGCAGCGAGCGGTGCGGGGCCCGCTCCAGCCCGCCGGTCATCTTCCTGCTGCGCATGATCGCCTCCGGGGTGGCGCCTGTTGCTCGGCGCCGTGAAAAACGTTGTGGGATCGCACAACTTAAAAGGTCGGCCCGCCAAGGGCAAGGGGCAATCGCGGACGTGGCGCGCAAGAGAATGTCCTGAGCACGAGCGCAGCTGAAAAGCGAAAAGGCGGCAAAAAAGGGGCTTGTCACGGCTCGCGCAGCGTGATGCCTGCTTGCGCGTGCCGCTCACGCGATCCGCGTCAACTCCAGGAAGATTGGCTCTTGACGGGAAGCCACGTAAGAAAAGCCGCCCCTTGCGGGGCGGCTTTCATATTCCATGGATGCGGGCGTGCCGGAGGGCCGCCTACTGGACCCTGCGGTCCCTGGGGTGGCAGATATTGTTGCCGCACGGGGAGGTCGGCAGGTTGGACTCGCCCGCGAGGGTGCGCTTCATGTGGCAGCCGCGGCAGCTCGTCTCGCTCTCCCTGGTGTGGAAGGCGTGGAAATAGGAGGTGACTTCGCCGCGGTTGACCATGTCGCCATGGCAGCCATCGGTGGAGCAGCTCTCGACCTCGCTCGATCCGTCCCAGGTGTGGTGGCAGGTGGTGCAGGACACGGTCTGGTGGTCGAAGTGGTTGAACTTGACCGGAGCGAACAGCGCCGTGGGCTTGCCCTCGGGACGCTTGAAGGTGAACGAGATGGGGAACTGCATGACGCTGTCGACCTCGATGCTCGCGGCCGGGGTCTCGGGCGTGGCGGCGATCGCCAGGTTCGGCTTGTTGGTCTGAGTCACGAACAAGGCCACCAGCAGGACGAACGCGACGCCTGCGCCGACGAAATAAGCCACTGATTTCATTTCGTTCCCCTCTTTATGCGTGCGGCGTGATGATTTTCACAAAGGCAGTTTCTACCAAGGAGCCTTGGGCGTGTCAATCGTCGAAGGCCGCCAAGGCACGGCTCTGGACGCGGCCGCCCTGTCGTGCGCTCGCGGAGCGCATTGTACGGAGCCCGGCGGATTGCGTTCAAGGTCGCGGACGGCATCCATGAAATTTCTTGCTCATGACTGCAACGCTCATGTCAGACCATATGACATGCTGTTGCGCATGCGCGGCGTCCCGCCATGCGTATCGCATCAGGCCAGGTCTCGTGGTGCAAGACTCGCGCACAACTTGGGCAGAAGCCCGGCGCTGGAGTACGACATTTGCTCTCCAGGTCCTGAAAATTGCCTCCAGCGTGTCTCGTCAGGCATTTTTACCCCGGAATTACAGGGATAATGCGCGCGGCACGATGCTTGCTGCCCGGAGGCGCGTCGGATCGACGGAGCCGGCGCCGGCCTGCCTGGGGGCGGCCGAGACCAGTCACGAGACACACGGGAGAATCATGCGTAAAGTCATCCTTACCACCACCATCCTGCTGGCGAGCCTGGCGGTTCTGGCCGCCTGCGCGGCCGGCCTGCGCTCGCCCGCGCCGAGCGTCGATCTGGGCGGGTACCGGTGCGTGCTCATGCACGAGGCGGGCGACCTCGGCAACGAGCTTGCCGCCGCCTTTCGCGGCATGGGCTTCGATGTGCGCGAGGCCGGAACGGACGAAGACAAGGCCCAGACCCTGGTGCTCCGCGTGCAGCACCTGACCGCCTCCGGCAAGACCAGGGCCAAGGTGCGCCTGTACGAGCTGGCGTCCGGCCGCGAGATATATTCGGCCCAGGCCTCGGCCGACGGCGAGGCCTATCCCGAGAGCGTGCTCAAGGCCGCGCGGGCCGCCCTGGTGGGCTTCTACGAACGCTACGACGCGCCTGCCCCGAACCTGGACGCGCTCATGGCCGAGTCCGGGGACGACAAGGCCAAGACCGAGGAAGTCAGCCCCGAGAAGGTCGCCTCCACCGAGTCCAAGGAGCCCCAGGGCCCCGAGCGCATGCAGCGCACCGAGGACGAACTCAAGAAGTACTTCGACGGCCGCGGCAAGGATCTGGTCGAGATCGAGGGCATCTGGACCAACAAGAAGCTCGGCTACAGCCTGGCCATCTTCCAGGACAAGCGGGACGGCAGGCGCGAGTTCGCCGGCATGTATCTCAAGGGCAAGGACAAGGACCTCACGCCCGGCGACGTGGTCCTGGACATCGCGGGCAAGAACGGCCAGGCCTACCCGGCCACGTATCGCGGACCCGGAGGCAGCACCTCCAAGGGCTCGTTCAGCCTGAAGCCGGGCGAGCTCGTGGGCCTGTTCAAGGACGCCTCGGGCCACGAGATGCGCATGGCGCTCACGCGCGAGCACCCCGCCGCGAGCAAGCCGCCCGCCAAGGCTCCCGCCGGCGCCACCGTGGGCAGCGGCTTCCTCCTGAGCACCGCCGGCCTCATCGCCACCAACCATCACGTCATCCGCGACGCCATGGAGGTCAGCGTGACCTTCCCGACCTTGGGCAAGCGCTTCGCGGCCGACATCGTCATGAAGGACGAGCGCAACGACCTGGCCATCCTCCGGCTGCGCGAGGCCGGGAACACCCTGTCCAAGCTGGGGCCGCTGCCCTACCACTTGGCGCGGCCCCAGGAGGTCGCCTTGGGCCAGGACATCGTGACCATGGGCTTCCCGCTGGGCTCCGAGCTTGGCGAGAGCCACAAGATCACCACGGGCGTGATCAGCGCGCTCAACGGCGTGCGCGGCGAGCCCGGACGGTTGCAGATCTCCAATTCCATCCAGCCCGGCAACAGCGGCGGGCCGGTCTTCAACCGCAAGGGCCAGGTGGTCGGCGTGGTCGTGGGCGCCCTGGACGACGAGTACTACCTGCAAAAGAAGGGCTTCGTGCCCCAGAACGTGAACTTCGCGGTGAAGATCAACTACCTGCACAGCATGATCGACCTCATCCCCGAGGCCAAGCAGTGCCAGATCCGGCCGGCCAAGGCCCGGAACCCGGCGGACCTGGAGCATCTGGTCCAGGACTACTCGCCCTTCGTGGTCATGATCCGCAGCAAGACGGCGCCCAAGGGCTAGTCAACAGCACATTCCCGCCTCCCGCCCAGCGCGGAAGAAGCAGGCCTCTTGCCACGGCAGGAGGCCTGCTTTTTTTGCGCCAGCCGGCGCGGGACTACGGACTGTCGGACAGACGGCTACGCCAAAGGGATTAGAGGTCCCACGGACAAAAAACAAGTGGCAACCGGCCGGGAATGGCTAAAGTTGGTGACCATCGGATGGGATTGGCCCGAATGAGGCCGCATGGCGCATGCGCGACGTGCGCGGCCCATGGATAGGAACTCCAAAAAAGGATCGACGCCATGAAGAAACTTCTCATTGCCATTACGTGCACGGCGGGTCTTCTTGTGGGCGGCGCCGCCCAGGCTAGCCTCTTCGGCGGCAGCGGGGGCGAGCAATCGAGCAGCGGAAGCAGCACCCAGCAGACAGAGTCGAGCGTCCAGGCCGACTACTCCATGATCGACAAGGACGCCGACGGCAAGGTCACCCAGAGCGAGTTCGACGAGTACAAGGCCCAGAATCCGTCCATGACCCAGGACTTCTCCACCCTGGACGCCGACCAGGACGGCAGCGTGACCCAGCAGGAGTGGCAGGAGAAGACGCAGGGTCAGCAGGAGATGGGCGCGACCTCCGGCGGCGCCAGCAGCCAGGCCGACTTCGCGCAGATCGACAAGGACGCCGACGGCAAGGTCACCCAGAGCGAGTTCGACGAGTACAAGACCCAGGATCCGTCCATGACCCAGGACTTCTCCACCCTGGACGCCGACCAGGACGGCAGCGTGACCGAGCAGGAATGGCAGGAGAAGATGAAGGGCCAGCATGAGATGGGCGCGACCGAGTCGCCGTCCATGACCGGCGAGACGCCCGGCGCCCCGCAGGGCGGCACCACTGAGTACGGCACCTCCGGCGGCACGACCGGCGGCACGACCGGCGGCACGACCACGGGCGAGAGCGGAGCCAGCAAGTAACGCATTGGCCCGCGAGCCCGGACAGGGCTGCGGGACGGATGTTTTCAGGCAAGCCCCTGGCCGCGAAGCCGGGGGCTTGCCGCGTTCTTGGGCCTGGATGCTGGAAGGCGTCCGCCATTTGCCTACGGTGACTGGGATGAAGGACTACGGGGGAGTTGTTAGAGGTCCCAAGGCCAGAAAACAACGGGAGGCGGGAAAGGGAGTTGCTAGATTCGGCTTGCCTTGGGCGGGTTCCAGCCCGTCCAGGGACTGTGCTGAAGGGGTGCGCGGTCGTCAGGACAGGAAACCTGAAACCAAAGGAATGGACCGATGAAAAAATTGATTCTTGTTGTTTCGTGCATGGCAGGTCTCCTCTTCGCCGGCGTGGCTCAGGCGGGCATCTTCGGCGGCAGCGGCGGCGAGCAACAGACGAGCGGCCAGGAGAGCAGCCAGGACCAGGGCCTCTTCCAGAAGATCGACGAGAACCAGGACGGCCAGATCTCCCAGCAGGAGTTCGAGGCTTATGAGTTCAAGGATCAGGAGAAGTCCAAGCTGTTCTCGACCATTGACGAGAACCAGGACGGCCAGATCACTCAGGAGGAGCTGACGACCTACGAGTCCACCAGCGGCGGCCTGAGCGACGGCGCTTCCGGCTCGCAGCAGGAGATGGGCGCGGCCTCCGGCCAGGCCGATTTCTCCATGATCGACAAGGACGCCGACGGCCAGGTCACCCAGAGCGAGTTCGACGAGTACAAGGCCCAGGATCCGTCCATGACCCAGGACTTCTCCACCCTGGACGCCGACCAGGACGGCAGCGTGACCCAGCAGGAGTGGCAGGAGAAGATGCAGAGCGGGGGCGCTTCCCAATAGCTTCCATGAAGCTCGGGCGGCCCGCCGTGGACTACGGATCGGATTGACGGCGCCGCGCATTCTCCATGGACGCAGGCCAGGGCTCCGGGGAAACCCGGAGCCTTTGGTTCTCGCGCTCCTGGCCAGCGGCTGGGGACGCGGATTGATAGAAGTCCCGGGGGAAAATCAGTGGCAGGGCCGTCGAAGCTGCTAGATTCAGAGAGGATCGCAGGTCCGTGACAAGTGGGGGGATGCATTCGCAAACCACTGTGAAACGGAGGAGATCATGAAAAAGATCATCGGTTTTTCGATTTTGGCCGCGCTCCTCTGCGCCGGCGTCAGTTACGCGGACGTCGCGCCCGGAGCGCAGCAAGCCGAAGGCGGCCTTTTCGAGCAGATGGACCAGGACGGCGACGGCGTGGTTTCCGATACCGAGTTCGAGGAGTACCGCACCAAGAAGGGTGACGAGACCATGCTCTTCTCGACCATCGACCAGAACGCCGACGGCTCCATCAGCCAGAGCGAGTGGCGGGCCTACGAGAGCGGCCAGCAGATGGGCGCCCAGGAGCAGGAGATGGGAACCCAGGAGCAGAAGATGGGCGAGCAGCCGCGCTCCGAATCCTCGGAGCAGATCGACACCGGCGAGACCGAGCTGCCCGAGGCCGGCGGCGACGAGACGCTGGTTCCGCGCGGCGACTACGAGGGCGCCAGCCCCGAGAACAAGCAGCGCGAGAACCTTGAGCAGCGAGAACTCCGGCAGCAGTAGCCGGGGCGCCATGGGGCGTCTGGGATAAGGCACAACCATAGACTGGGAGGTTACAGATGAGGAAGCTCACGTTCACCTTGGCCTCGGCCGCGATCACGCTTCTGTGCGCCGGGGCGGCCTTCGCGGACATCGCGCCTGGAGCGCCGCAGGCCGGCTATGGCCTGTTCGAGCAGATGGACCAGAACGGCGACGGCGTCATCACCGAGAGCGAGTTCCAGGCCTACGACCTGGAGGCGAAGGATAAGACCCAGCTCTTCGCCGTGATCGACCAGAATGGCGACGGCACCATCAGCCAGAGCGAATGGCAGGCCTATCAGGCCGGCGATATCCAGACCAGGGCCGCCGAGGAGCCCATGCCCGCCGAGCAGAAGACCAAGGAGCGCAGGAACACCGGAGATGTCTGGGACGAGCAGACCTACAACGTGAACGATCCGCGCAAGATCGGTCCCGAGAGCGAAGCGACCAAGTAGCAATGCCCATCATCGCTTGCCCCTGTCCGGACGCCGGGAGGGGCAAGTGCGATGAGGCTGGCCTGTCCAAGGGGCATTCCGCCCCGCGCGAGAGACCGAAGGATGATCGAGGACCGCCGGCCGGGCGGCCCAGACACGCCATGACGCGCGCTCGGGAAGGCCGGGCGCGGGATTGGACGCCGCCAGGCCCGTTTCACCGCGCGACGCCGCTCCATGGCCATTCGCACATGAGCCGGAGTGCGGGAAGCCCCTGTCATGGCGGGCTCCCCTGCCGGGCATGGGGCCTGGGAAAGAGCGGAGCCCTTGCCCTTTTTGCGAGAGAGGCCCCTTTTTGAAAAAAGGGGCCTCTCTCGCGCTCTCTCCACCAAAACTTTTGATACTATTTCAGCAGATTGCCGGGGATGGCGCAGTTGAAACGCTGAGTTCCAAGGGGGCCGCGCCCCCTTGGCCGCCGAAGGCAGAATAATAACGACCAATGATCTGTCGAACCCTCTCCCAACAGGGAAGCCGGGCAGGATCGGGGTCCCTGCCCCCCCAGTCTGAGTGGGCAGGTGTTTTCCAGTTCAATTGCATCATGCCGTAATATCCAGGCGGGGCGGGCCGGACACGATCATCTCGGCGAGGGTCAGGTCCACCCTGGGCAGCCTGCCGAGCTTCTTGCCCAGAAGCGCGGCCTCCAGGCCGAGCAGCTCGCGGTAGAGCGGCGTGCGGTCCATGACCGGCATCCTGGCGAGGCCCTGCGAGAGCTCCTGGGCGCGCCAGCAGCCCGGAAAAGCGACTTCGCGGCCGTCCGGGCGGCGCAGGAGGTTGGGCACGCCGTGCAGCCGGCAGATCATGAGCCTGTGGGAGTAGACGCCGCACAGCCCGCCGTCATTGAGCGGGCACATGACCGAGGGCGTGCGGCCCAAGGCCATGGCCGCCCGGCATGCGTCCACGTGCTCGCGGGCGCGGCGGACATACTCGGCGAGGCGCTCTGGCGGCAGCTCCTTGAGGCCCTGCCAAAGGTAGGCCCATTCGACATAGGTGTGGTGCTGGAAATGGCTCAGACAGCAGTTCCGGTCGCAGCCCTGGCAGGTCAAGCCCAGGGCCGCCGAGGCTGCCGCGTACTCGGCCTGCATGCGGTCGTAAAGTATGGCCAGCTTGCGGAAGACGGCCTGTCGTGTGCTCTTCATGCTTTTCCTTGGATCGATGCTGGTCGATGCGGATCGGGGCTAGGCGTATCGGGCGGCCAGCCAGTCGGTCATGGCGCGCACGCACCCTTCCGGCCCGGCGCGATCCGTGTCCACGGCGAAGTCCGAGGCGTGCTCGTACAAGGGCTGGCGCTCGGCATGGACGTCCCGCAGCTCCAGGCCTAGCCGGCGCACGAAGCCCCGGTTGTCGGCCTCGCCCACGCGGGCGAGGAAGGTCGGCAAGGCGATGCGCAGCCAGATGACCGGCCCGAGCAGGCGCAGCCTGGCCACGGCCCTGGGCGAATAAACCACGCTGCCGCCCGTGGACAGGACCATGCGGCTGGCCGCCACCGAGGCCACGGTCTGCTCCTCCAGGGCCAGGAAGCCTTCGGGACCCGAAGAATCATAGATTTCCTGAAGATTCCCGGCGAGGTAGGCCTCGATGATCCGGTCGGTATCCATGTGCGGCCAGCCCAGGGCGCGGGCCAGAAGCGGCGCGAGGGTGGACTTGCCGGCGCCGGCGATGCCGACGAGGCTCACGCAGATCGTCTCGGGTATGGTCGGGGGCATGCTCATGTCGGCTCTCTGTGCTGCGCCGCGGCCTTGGTCCTGCCGTGGCGTCAGCGTTCTATAATACCCGAGGCCGGCGGCGTAAAGCGGGCTCGCGCGGGATGTGGCGGGAAGGGAATGGCCGGACGGCTCAGCCGCCCGCGCGCAGGTAATGGAAGTCCGCCGCGAGGGCCGCGTCGGACGCGAGCAGCCGTTGCACGCCCTCGCGCTCCAGCCAATCCAGCGGGCCTCCGGGCTTGGCCAGGGGCGCAAAAGGGGCGAGCAGATCTTTCCAGGGCGTGCCGGGTATGGAGTAAACCGGCCACGTCTGTCCAACACGAGCCGTATCGGTCGCAAGCAGGCTACGCAGGCGCTGCCGCGTGCCCAGTAGGCGGTCGAGGCTGCCGAACAGGGCTGTCTTGCGCGGAAACTCGCCGCCAGGAATCGTGGCGAGCGTGTCGCAAATCCCTGAGAACAGCGAGGCGAGGAGCAACAATTCGAAGTAGGCGCAAATCGGCCCAATATTTCGCAAGCCTTGCTCCAGCCGGGCGAGTGTCTTGCCCAACTCGGGAAGGAGCCCGTCCAGTCGCGGCGGGTTGTTCACGGGCCATCCTCGGTTGCAAGACGCCGCCCGGCCAGCCTGCCCGGACGCCCACGATCCGGCTGTCGCCGTGGCCCCCATGGTGCTCGGCACGGGATGGCGCGGCTCCGGCTCTTCGCGCCCGGTTGGAAAGACATGAAGAGGGAGAGCCCTCTCCACCATCATTCCCTCCAATTATTCTAGCAGCGGAGCCGATCCCAGGCAATCTGGAGCCACGAGGCTACCAAGCCCCGGACAACTCCTGCTCCAGAGCCTGGCAGGCCCGGTGCAGCGGCTGGCAATGCTTGAGCAACAGGCGCTGCTCGTCCGAGTCGATCTCGCCGGACAGCGGCCCCTGTCTTTCGGGCCTGGGTTCTCCCGTCAGCTTGCCGGCGGCCTCCCGGAGGAACTCCTGGGAGTATGGCACGCCGCAGAAGTCGAGGATGCGCGCAAGCATGGACAAAGGCGAACCGCGCAGGGTGTGCAGCCCAAGGGCGATGACGTTCTCGGGCGGCAGGCTCTTGAGCGCCGCGAGGACGTGCTGGGTGGCGCGCTTGTAGCCGAAGATGAAGCGGGCCAGATTGTCCGGGCCGCGATCCTCGCCGGCCGTGGCCAGGAAGCTCTCCTCGGGAGAGCGGAAGAGGTGCACGTAGCGCATGCCCGGATAGAGCCGGTGCAGGAGGCGCACGTCGGCCAGGGCGGTGGTGCGGATCTCGGCCCAGTAGGCCCGGGCCGACTCGTTCATGGCGATGAGGTGCACCCCGCGCACGAAGATGCCCACGCCCACGGCCAGGTCCTGGTCGTCGAAGGCCGTGGAGAAGAGGCGCTTGGCCGACCTGCGCGGGAGCAGCTCATGGCGTCCAGGCACGGCCCTGGCGTAGGCCTCGTTGAGCTCGCTCAGGCGCACGCGGAAGAACCTGCGCTCGAACATGGCCAGGTCGCATGTGCCGCGCAGCAGGTCCATGGCTCCGCTACGGCCGCCCACGAGGCTCGTCTCGTCAAAGGCCAGCACGCGCGGATGAGACGCGACGATGCCGCCAAGAAGCCCGGCGGCGCGGGCGTCGCTGCCGCCGATGAAGATGTTCATGTCCTCCCCCCGTGAAGAAATAATGGAAATGGTCCCAGGATCGTGGCCCGCACGGTCGCGGGAGCCGGGCAACTGGTCAGCGGCGGGAAGAGGAGTGGGCGCGGGCGGGTCGGCTCTGGCCCGGTCCGCGAGTCACGTGAGGATCAGTTGGAAACCGCCTTACTACATGGACCTGGCGGCCAAGGCAAGCCATGCAAGAAGCGTGCGGAGCAGGAAGCCGGCTTGAGCCGTGGCTTGCCGCCGGTAGGCGTAGGCGCAATCCGCTTGCGCCGTCAACGCCGGAGCGGGCGTCTCAAAGCAACTGCTCTAGGCGGCACGAAGCGGAAGCGTCAGGATGCACCGGCGAATTGACAGGCGTCGAGGGTAAATATAGAAGCGCAGGCACACAAAACATGTGCTTACTGGAGGAATCCGTGAACGCTGCGGCACTATCCACCGATCTGTCCGTGGGGGACGCCATCGGGCACGCCATCATCTGGATCGTCCTTTCGATCTTCACCCTGGGCTTCGCTCTGATGCTCTATCCGTATTCCTTGGCCAAGTACGTCATCGGCAAGACCTATCTGCTCGACGAGAACGGCAGGCGCTCGAAACGTTTCAAGTGCGATCTCGGCTTCACCGGCAACCTCGGGCATGCGGTCGTCTGGTTCCTGCTGTCCCTGATAACGTTCGGACTGGCGTATTTCATCTATATCTACCGGGTCTGGGTCTACGCCATCGGCAAGACGAGCCTTGTCCCGGCATAGGCCCGGCGCGACCTCGCCCAGCGGAAAAACAGACGGCCCGGCAAGCGCGCTTGCCGGGCCGCATCACGTTCATGGCCTCCAGGCCTCAGCCGCCCAGGTAGGCCTTCTTGACCTCGGGCTCGTCCATGAGCCGCGCGCAGGGGCCGCTGGCCACGATCTCGCCCGTGTCGAGCACGTAGCCGCGATGGGCGAACTTGAGGGCCAGGTTGGCGTTCTGCTCGATGAGCAGGATGGTCAGGCCTTCCTGGTTGAGCTGCTTGAGCGTGCGGAACATGTCGTACATGAGCAGCGGCGCCAGTCCCATGGACGGCTCGTCGAGCATGATGAACTCGCACTTGGTCATGAGCGCGCGGCCCACGGCGAGCATCTGCTGCTCGCCGCCCGAGAGCTGCTCGCTGCGCTGCTTGCGGCGCTCGGCCAGGCGCGGGAACAGATCGTACACCCGCTGGTAGTCCTGGGGCACGCGTGGATCGCGCTTGCGGCCGTAGGTCGCCAGTTGGAGGTTCTCCTCCACGGTCAGGTTGCCGAAGATGTGCCGGCCCTCGGGCACCAGGGCGATCTTGAGCTTGTCCACCACGTCGTGGGCCGGGACGCCGAGCATGGACCGGCCCTTGAAGCGGATGTCGCCGGACACGAGCCTGGGCGCCTCGGGCGGAGGCAGGCGCATGATGGAGTGCAGGGTCGTGGTCTTGCCCGCGCCGTTGGCGCCGATGAGCGTGACGATCTCGCCCTGCTCCACGTGGAAGGACACGCCGTGCAGGGCCTCGATGTTGCCGTACTTGACGCGCAGGTTGTCTACTTCGAGGTACATCAGATCTCCGAATCGCCCAGGTAGGCCTTGATGACGGCGGGGTTCTGCTGGATCCGCGCGGGCGTGCCCTCGGCGATGGACCGGCCGAAGTCGATGACCTTGATGTGCTCGCACAGGCTCATGACCACGGTCATCTGGTGCTCGATCATCCAGATGGTCAGCTTGAACTCCTTGTGGATCCAGCGGATGAGCTTGATGAGGCCGTCCACGTCCGAGGAGTTGAGGCCCGCGGCGGGCTCGTCCAGGAGCAGCAGGTCCGGCTGCACGGACAGGGCGCGGGCGATCTCCACGCGCCGTTGCAGGCCGTAGGGCAGGTTGTTCGGCTTCTCGCCGGCCCAGCGCCTGAGTTCGAGCTGCTCCAGGAGCTCCCAGGCGATGGAGTCGATCCGGCCCTCGGAGCGCGTGTAGCGCTTCGTGCGCAGGAAACAGTCCAGCAAGTTGTAGCCCAGGCGGTAGTGCTGGGCGATGCGGATGTTGTCCAGCACGCTCAGATCGTTCCACAGGCGGATGTTCTGGAAGGTGCGGGCCACGCCCAGGGCCGTGACTTTGTGCGGTTTGAGGCCGCGTGTGTCCGTGCCCTTGAAGATGACGCTGCCCTGGCTGGGCTTGTAGAAGCCGCTGGTCACGTTGAAGACCGTGGTCTTGCCCGCGCCGTTGGGACCGATGAGCCCCGCGAGCTCGCCGCCCTCGAAGGTCACGTCGAAGTCGGACACGGCGGTCAGACCGCCGAAGCGCATGGTCATGTTCCGCAGTTCGAGCAGGGCCATGGCGGTTCCTTTACTTGAATTTGTAGAGCTTCTTGAGCCGCGGGAAGATGTCCGACAGCTCGCGGTTGCCCATGATGCCCTCGGGCCGGAACTGCATGAGCAGGATGAGCAAAAGCGGGATGAGCACCCATTTCCAGACCTGGGAGATTTCGTAGCCCGCCGGGAGCACGTTGATCAGGTGCAGCACCTGGTCGATCCAGGGAATGACGAAGCGCAGGGACTCCATGAGCAGGGTGAACAGCACGGCCGACATGACCGCGCCGGAGATGGAGCCCATGCCGCCCAGGTAGACCATGACCATGGCCTCGGTGGATTTGAGGATGGTGAAGGAGCCGGGGTTGATGTAGCCGAGCACGTGGGCGAACAGGCCGCCGGCCAGGCCGGCCAGGCCCGAGGAGAGCATGAAGGTCACGAGCTTGATCCTGTCGGTGTTCACGCTCATGATCTCCGCGGCCACCTCGTCCTGGCAGATGGCCATGACGCCCTTGCCGTAGGTCGAGGCCACGTAGCGCCGGATGATCCAGATCGTCAGGACGGTGCAGGCGAAGATCCAGATGAGCATCCAGGGCAGGTCGACGGTCTGGCGCATGGCGGCCGTCACGCGGCTCATGCCCATGAAGCCCCTGGCGCCGCCGATGGCGTCGATGTTCTCGATGGAGCTTTTGATGATGTACAGGGCCGCGATGGTGATGATGGCCAGGTAGTCGCCGCGCGTCCTGAAGGAGGGGATGGCCACGATGAGCCCGGCCAGGCCCGCCGCGACCGCCCCGGCGGCCAGGGCGAACGGGAAGCCGAGCAGTGTCAGGCTCGCGGGCAGGAGCGGAGCGCCGAACTTGCTCGACGTGAACAGGACGACCGTCACGAGCGAGGACACGTACGCGCCCACGGCCATGAAGCCCGCATGGCCGCAGGAGAACTCGCCCATGTTGCCGTTGATGAGGTTCAGGCTCGTGGCCAGGATGACGTTGATGCCCATGAACATGAGCACTGTCTGCAAGTAGAGGTTGATCGAGCCTGTCTGGGCCGCGAAGACCAGGCCGGCGAGCAGGGCCAGCAGGAGAAGGGGCACGCTCAGGCGGCGGATGTCGAAGCCGGAGGCCGTCACGGGCGCCCCTGTCCCGGCTGCGGTGGTGTTGTTGCGCATGTCCATGGTCTGTCTTGCCCCTCCCTAGATCTTCGTGGTCTTGGCCGTGCCGAACAGGCCCGTGGGCTTCCAGGTCAGGATGACGAGGAGGATGGTGAAGCTGATCAGGTCGCGCATGGTGGAGGGGAAAACCGCCACGACCATGATCTCCACGAACCCGAGCAGGAAGCCGCCGGCGAAGGCCCCGCGTATGTCGCCGATGCCGCCCACGACGGCGGCGATGAAGGCCTTCCAGCCCACCATGGCGCCCATGTACGGCTCCAGCACCGGGTAGCTCATGGCGAACAGCACGCCGGCCAGCCCGGCGAAGCCCGAGCCGAGGATGAAGGTGAACACGATGATGCTGTCCACCGGGATGCCCATGAGCGGGATGGCGAACTTGTCCCAGGAGATGGCCCGCATGGCCATGCCCATCTTGGTCTTGGTGACCACGAACTGGAGGAAGAGGAAGACGAGGATGGCCGTCAGGATGACGCCGATCTTCACGTTGGTCACCGAGAACCAGCCGAAGTCGTAGACCTGGGTCGGGATGAGCTGCGGAAAGCTGCGCCGGCTGGCGCCCAGCAGCGCGAGGTTGCCGTTCTCCAGCACCAGGCCGCACATGAGCGCGGTGATGACCACGTAAAGCCTGTGCGCGCCCTTGCGGCGCAGCGGCCGGTAGGCGACGCGCTCGAGCGTCACGCCCACCGCCGCCGTGAGGATCATGGTCAGCGGGATTGTCAGGGCCAGGACCACGGGTCCCGACAGTCCCAGATCGGGCCCGATATTGCCCAGGAAGAACAGGGCCACTCCCAGGCCGATGAAGGCGCCGACCATGAAAATGTCGCCATGGGCGAAATTGATGAGCATAAGAACGCCATAGACCAGACAGTAGCCCAGGGCGATGAGCGAATAGTAGCTTCCCCATTGCAGGGCGTTCAGCATGTTCTGGAACAGGCTCTCAAGCACGTCTCACCTCTGGAGATTCTTGCGGCGATCGCCCGCCGCGGGACCGCGCCCTGGCACGGAAAAGACCGGGGGAGCCTTGCTCCCCCGGTCGTGAATGCAAGAGCCACGCCCAGGCTACGGAGCCACGGACTTGAAGAACTCGAATTCACCCTTGTCATTGATCTTGACAATGACCGCGGACTTGACCGGGTCGCCCTGTAGGTCGAACTTCATGGAGCCGGTGATGCCGTCGTAGGACGGGATGGCCGCGATGGCGTCCTTGACGGCCGCGCGGTCCTTGACCAGGTCGCCGGTGAGCTGGGTGTTCTTGATGGCCTGGATCATGATGCCCAGGGCGTCCCAGGTCAGGGCCGCCACGTCGTCGGGCACGTAGCCGTACTTGGCCTTGAACGCGTCGATGAATTCCTTGGTCTTGCCCGTGGCGCCGGCGGCGGCGTAGTGCGTGGAGAAGTAGTAGCCCTTGCAGGCGTCGCCGCACAGGGTCATGAGCTCGGCCGAGCCCCAGGAGTCGGAGCCCATGATGGGCTTCTTCCAGCCCAGCTCCCTGGCCTGCTTCACGATGAGCGCGACCTCGGAGTAGTACTGGGGCACGAAGAGCACGTCGGCGCCGGAGCGCACGATCTTGGTCAACTGGGCGCTGAAGTCCTGGTCCTTGGTGGTGAAGGACTCGTAGGCCACCACGGAGCCGGGGCCGTGGATCTCCTCGAAGGCGGCCTTGAAGAACTCGGCCAGGCCCTTGGGGTAGTCGCTGGCTATGTCGAAGAGCACCGCGGCCTTCTTGGCGCCGAACTCCTCGGTGGAGAACTTGGCGGCCACCGGGCCCTGGAACGGATCGAGGAAGCAGGCGCGGAAGACGAAGGGACGGTCGAGCGTGGTGGCCGGGTTGGTGGACCAGGGCGCGATCATGGGCGTCTGGTTGGCGTCGGCCACTTCGCCGCCGGGCACGGCCTGCTTGGAGGCCAGGGGACCGATGAGGCCCAGGGCCTTGTCCTGCTCAATGAGCTTGAGCTGGGCGTTGACCGCGGACTCGGCCTTGGACTCGTTGTCCTCGTAGACGAACTTGAGCGTGTAAGGCTTGCCGGCGATGTCGATCGTCTTGCCGGCCTGCTCGATGTACATCTCCGCGGCCTGCTTGGTGGACTCGCCCACCTTGGGGATGTCGCCGGTCAGCGGGACGTTGAAGCCGATGACGATGACGCCGCCTTCCCGCGCGGCCGATTTCTGCTCTCCGCCGCCGCAGCCGGCAAGCAAGGACAGCCCGAGCGCGAACACAAACGCGAGCAGAAGTCCGCTTCTCTTCATGATGCCTCCCCGGATGGAATGTGAGTGACGCTACATTTGAACTCGATTTCCATACGCAACTAGAAAAAAAAGCACAAGGTTTTCCATTTTAGTTAAGCATCAAGAATTACGCCGCATTGCAAGGCGCTGCCCGAGGATTGATCAGGGGCCGATGCTTGGACGGCGCAGGCGGGACTGAACGCCACGCCGGGCGGGCCGCTCTTGCCAGCCCCGATCTCTTCCAGTAACAGCGGAGGCCGAGCGCGACCTCCAGCAAGGATTCATGCATGTCCCAGGAAGCCATTGAGCGCATTCTCGCGCACAGCCAGGCCGGCAGCCGCCTGCGCGAGACGTTCTTCCAGGCCAAGGCGCCCCTGGTGGCCGATATCGCCAGGACCATGGCCGTGCGCCTCGCCCGCGGAGGCAAGATACTCCTGTGCGGCAACGGCGGCTCGGCCGCGGACTGCCAGCACCTCGCCGCCGAGTTCGTCAACCGCTTCAAGCTCGAGCGGCCGCCCCTGCCGGCCATCGCCTTGACCACGGACACGAGCATACTTACAGCCATCGGGAACGATTACAGCTTCGACCAGGTGTTCCTGAAACAGGTCCAGGCCCTGAGCAGGCCCGGCGACGTCCTCGTGGCCATCTCCACCTCGGGCAACAGCCCCAACGTGCTCGCGGCGTTGCGCGCAGCCAAGGAGCGGGAGCTCATCACCGTGGGCTTCACCGGCGGCGACGGCGGAGCCATGCCGTCCCTGTGCGACTTCCCGCTGCTCGTGCCCGAGAAAGTCACGGCGCTCATCCAGGAGATCCACATCGCCGCGGGCCACATGATCTGCGAGCTCGTGGACTACTACCTCTTCGAGGCCGTGAGCGAGCTTGCGCCATACCTGAACGAGGGCCAGGCCTAGCCGGCCCGCATGGGAGTACGAATCATGCCCATCTTCGAATACCGCTGCGGCAAGTGCGGCCACGAGTTCGAGGAGCTCGTCTTCGGCCAGACCGCGCCCGCTTGCCCCAAGTGCAAGGCCGCCAAGACCGAGAAGCTCATGTCCTGCTGCCGCCACAAGTCCGCGGGCGCGGGCGGGGACTCCGGGTCCTACTCGGCTCCGTCCTCCGGCGGAGGCTGCGCCGGATGCTCCGGCGGCAGCTGCGCCACCTGCAAGTAAAGCGGGGGGAAATGCGTAACCGAATCACCATCGCCACGCGCGGGAGCATGCTGGCCCTGTGGCAGGCCGAGCACGTCAAGGCCATGCTCCAGGAGCGCCATGCGGGCCTGACGGTCGAGCTTCTGCTGCTCAAGACCCAGGGCGACAAGATCCTGGACGTGCCGCTGGCCAAGGTCGGCGGCAAGGGCTTGTTCGTCAAGGAGATCGAGGAGGCGCTCCTGGACGGCCGGGCCGACCTGGCCGTGCACAGCATGAAGGACGTGCCCACGGAGCTGCCCCAGGGGCTGATCGTGGGCGTGACGCCCAGGCGCGAGGAGCCTTCGGACACCCTGCTGTCCGTTCGCCACGACGGCCTGGCCGCCCTGCCGCACGGCGCGGCGGTGGGCACGAGCAGCTTCCGCCGCCAGGCCCAGCTGCTCATGCGCAGGCCCGACCTGGAGATCAGGATGCTGCGCGGCAACGTGAACACGCGCCTCAGGAAGCTCATGGACGGCGAGTACGACGCCATCGTGCTGGCCACGGCCGGGCTCAGGCGGCTGGGCTTGTCCGCGCCCAAGATGGAAAGGCTCGGCCCGCCCGAGTTCCTGCCCGCCGTGTGCCAGGGCGTGCTGGGCATCGAGTACCGTGAGGAGGACACGGAGCTGGCCTCCCTGCTGGTCTTCATGGACCACCCCGAGACGCGCGTGCGCGTGCTGGCCGAGCGCGGCTTCCTCACGGCCCTGGAAGGCGGCTGCCAGGTGCCCATCGCCGGCTACGCCGAGGTCGCCGGCGACCAGGTGCGCCTGACCGGGCTCGTGGCCGACCTGGAAGGCCGGCGCGTGGTGCGCCGCGAGAGGTCCGGGCCGTCCGGGCAGGCCTGGGAGCTGGGCGAGGCGCTGGCGCGCGAAGTCCTCGACGCCGGCGCGCGGGAGATTTTGAATGAAATTTACGGCCGGACGGCCGTGGACCCGCGACTGACGTAGAAAAGGACCAATACCGGCACAGCCCGCCGTCCCCTCTCGGCTCTCTCCCGGCAGAGAGGCCCGTCAGGATAGGCGAGCCCCGCATGCTTCAAACGAGCCGCCCGGCGCTATAGCCGGGCGGCTCGTTTGCGATAGCCTCTTTATCCAACCGCGCCCGAGGCGTCGGCGGGCTGTGCCGGTCCACGGGCCTTGGCCGCAACGCGGGGGGTCCGGGGGGACAATAATGCAGGAAAGCATTATTGGACGTCGCCGCTTTGGCGACGCCCGAAGGGCGAGGGCCAGGACGGCCCGAGTCAATGATTCCCCCCGGCCGCCGGAGGCATATTCTCATCCACGCCCGAGGCGCGCGGCTGGAGCAACTTGCAGATGACCGGGAAGGGCTTTACCCTCCCCAGACCCCACCCGCCAAGGCCCGCTCTTGATAAGGCGGCCCTTGGAACCCGCATTTCATTTGCAAATGGCCCTAGCCCTTGCTCACGCCCGCGCCCGAGAAGGTGGCCATGTCGTTGTAGATCGCCGCGGCCGAGCGGAGCACGAACAGGGCCATGGCCGCGCCCGTGCCCTCGCCCAGGCGCAGGCCCAGGTCCAGCAGCGGCCTGGCGTTCAGGGCCTGCATTATCCGCGCGTGGCCGGGCTCGGCCGAGGCGTGGCAGAAGAAGCAGTAGTCGGCCGCCGGGGGGCAGAGCTTGCAGGCCGCGACGCAGGCCGCCGTGGAGATGAAGCCGTCCACGGCCACGGCCATGCGCCGGCCGGCGGCGCCGATGATCAGCCCGGCCAGGGCCGCGATCTCCAGTCCGCCCAGGGCGGCCAGCACGGCCAGTGGGTCTCCGGATTCCACGGCCGCGCGGTTGGCGGCAAGGCCCCGGCGGATGACCTCGATCTTGCGGCGCACGCCGTCGGCCGCCAGGCCCGTGCCCGGCCCGGTGATGTCCTCGGCCGCCAGGCCCAGGTAGGCGCAGTACAAGGCTGTCGAGGGCGTCGTGTTGGCGATGCCCATGTCGCCGGTGCCCACGGCGCGGCAGCCCTCGTCGGCGGCCATGTGGGCCAAGTCCAGGCCCAGCTCCAGGGCGGCCACGCATTCCTCGCGGCTCATGGCCGGACCCACGGCAAGGTTGTCCGTGCCGGGCCGCACCTTGCGCTGCACGAGGCTTGCGTGCTCGGGGAAGCTTCCGCCCGCGCAGCCCGCGTCCACCACGGTCAGCCCGATGCCCGCCGTGCGCGCGAGCACGTTGATGCCCGCGCCGCCATTCAAGAAGTTAAGGACCATCTGGCGCGTGACCTCCTGCGGAAAGAGGCTCACGCCCTCGGCCGCCACGCCGTGGTCGCCGGCAATGGTGAAGATCCGCGCCGGGTCCACGGCCGGCGGCCGGCCATTGGAGATGAGGAACAGGCGCAAGGCGGCCTCTTCCAGCCTGCCCAGGCTGCCCTTGGGCTTGGTCAGGTCGTCCAGATGGGCCTGTCCCGCCGCCGCCAGGCTCATGTCCACGGGCTTCACGGCCGCCAGGGCCGCGCGAAGTCTGTCGCTCATGTCGTTTACACCTTGTGTCTAGGAGCGCACGGCGCGCCTCGGGTTCGAGAAAAATCCGCTTGAGGCGTGGTTGGGTACGCCACTTTTCGCGGCAGGTCCACGGCCACGACAGACTGCGGAGTGGCGTCTTGCGCGGGCGAAGCTCTTTCCGGCTCCCCATCTCGGCACACCGATATATTTTGCGAACAAAACTGGTGGCCCGGAATCATCACACCACGGAAGATCGCCATCGGGGCCGGTTCCATGCATGCAATTGAACTGACTGAATGGGGGCGCGGGGACAATTGTGCGGGACGACACGATTGGACATCGCCGCCTTGGGCGACGCCCGAAAGGCGAGGGCCAGGACGGCCCGAGTCACGATTCCGCAGGACAGCGGAATCGGACGTCGCCGCCTTGGGCGACGCCCGAAGGGCGAGGGCCAGGACGGCCCGAGTCAATCCTTCCTTCCCCTGTCGGGAGAGATTCCGAGAAAGAGCGCCGCCCTCTCTCGGTTGATCTGCAAAGCGCCTAATGCGCCTCTTCTTCCCCGCCCCCGCCCTCCCCCAGGAACTCCTCGTCCATGGCCTTGAGCAGCAGGTGGCCGCCCTGGACGTTGGGGGCCACGGGCAGGCCGCGCGAGCGCAGGAGCAACTGCGCCTCGTAGGAGCGCTGGCCCGAGTTGCAGAAGAGCACGAGCGGCTCTTCCGGATCGACCTCCTCCAGGCGCGCGGCGAGCTGCTCGCCGGGGATGTTTTGCCAGCGGTCGCCGAATTTGGCGATGTACGGCGCGGCGTTGGGCGCGCCGCGCACGTCGAGCACCTTGACCTTGCCGGCCTCGAAGTCCTTGAGGAAGTCGCCCATGGGCACGGCCACGTTGAGGCCGTCGAGGATGTTCTCCACGGTGTTGGCCGCGGCGTTGACGATGTCCATGGCCTGGGCGTAGGGCGGCGCGTAGGCCACCTCCAGGTTGGAGATGTCCGCGAGCGTCGCGCCGTGGGCCATGGCCGCGGCCACGGCGTCCACGCGAGCCTTGACCGCGTCGCCGCTCTCGCCCAGGGCCTCGATGCCCAGCACGCGGCGGGTGGGCCTGTCGGCGATGAGCTTCAGGTACATCATCTTCACGGTCGGGTAGAAATGGGCCCGGTCGTGCATGGCCACCACGGCCGAGACCGGCTCGAAGCCGGCCTCCAGGGCCTGGGCCTCGGTGAGCCCGGCGCGGGCCAGGCCGGATTCGAAGGCCTTCATGCAGAAGCCGCCGAGCACGGGCGGGAACTCGGCCCGGCTGCCGGCCACGTTGGTGCCGATGACGCGGCCCTGGCGGTTGGCCATGGAGCCCAGGGGCAGATGGATCGTGTGACCGCTCAGGGCGTGGGGCAGCTCCACGCAATCGCCGCCGGCGTAGATGCTCGGGTCGGACGTGCGCATGCGCCGGTCCACGAGGATGCCGCCGAAGCGGCCCACGGCCAGCCCGGCCGCGCGGGCCAGTTCGGCATTGGGGCGCGCGCCAATGGCCAGGATGACGAGCTGGCAGTCGAGCCGCTTGCCCGAGGCCGTCTCCACGGCCTGCACGCCGGACTCGGCGTCGCCGACGATCCTGGCCACGCGCTCGCCCGTGAGGACGGTCACGCCGCCCTTGCGAAAGGCGTTCTCCACAAGGCGAGCCATGTCCGGCCCGAGCGCCGTGGGCAGCACCTGCTCCTGCATCTCGACCACCGTCGCCTCGACGCCCCACAGGTCGGTCAGCGCCTCGGCCATTTCCAGGCCGATGGCCCCGCCGCCCACGATGACGGCCTTCTCGACCTCGCCCTTCTGGACGCTGTCCTTGATCCACTTGGCCTGGTGCAGATTGGCCGCGGCCATGACGCCCGGAAGGTCCGCGCCCTCGATGGGCGGCACGACCGGGCTGGAGCCCGTGGCCAGCACGAGGGTGTCGTAGGGCAGCCAGGACTCCTGGCCGCCATCCAGCGCCTTGACGCGCACGCGCTTGCCCTTGCGGTCGATCTCCAGGGCCTCGGTGCGGGTCCGGGCCTGGACGCGCTTGACGTTGCCGAAGAAGCCGGCGTCGCGGCGCATGTGGTAGGCCGTGGACAAGAGGCCTTCGATGTCGGCCACGTCGCCGCCCACGTAGTAGGGAATGCCGCAGCCGCCGTAGGAGATGTAGCTGTCGCGGTCGAGCATGACGATCTCGGCCTCGGGGTCGAGCCTGCGCGCGCGACAGGCGACCTTGGGGCCCAGGGCTACTGCGCCGA
This sequence comes from Pseudomonadota bacterium, assembly GCA_023433925.1. Classification (GTDB taxonomy): domain Bacteria; phylum Desulfobacterota; class Desulfovibrionia; order Desulfovibrionales; family Desulfovibrionaceae; genus Desulfocurvibacter. Next base: position 57,456 of record JAEYTO010000032.1, read on the forward strand.
TGATGACGATCCTGCGCGGCATGTCGCGTCCTCCATGTGGGCGGGTGAAAGCGTTCGACGAGAGGCCGCCGCGGGCTCGCCTTTACCAGGTCGGACGACGGCGAAGGCCATCCGCGCGGCCAATGCGTCCTATCAGAATTCCGTTGCGCTGGGAATGCTTGGGCGCGCCGAGGTGTGCGTGAACGGGGCGGCAATGGCGAAAGCCCAAGCCCGCCGGACATTCTCGCCCGACGCCTTGAGCGCCTGTCACGAGGAACGCGGGTCCAGGAAAAATAGCGCCCGGGGAGATCCCGAGAGAGGGCGGCGCCCTCTCCCGGTTGAAAGCACGACGCGCTAGGCCCTCCAGAGCGCCCGGCCCGGGCTCCACTCGGCGCTCTTGGTGCGGATGATCTTGTAGGTCTTGCCATCCTTGCGCTCCAGGCGCATGCCCATGGCCGGCAGGATGTCCAGCACGGCCCGGCCCAGGATCACGTCCAGCTCGTCCAGGCTGGCCCCGGCCTTCTGCACGAGCACGGCGCGCAGGCTGCGGTCGTACTCGGCCAGGGCCACCAGGGCCTGGATGGCCTCCATGTGGGGCTTGCCCTTGGTCTTGACCACCTCGCCGGCCAGCCGGACCACGTCGGTGATCGGGCACTTGGCCTCGTGCTCGGCGATGATGTCGCCCAGACCACTCTGCTTGGGGAAGAGGTCGGCGCGGGTCAGGCGGTCCTTGTCGTAGATGGCCTCCAGCCCCTCCGTGTTCCAGCAGTACAGGGATCGGCACTCCAGGGGGCGGATGTCATAGATCATGCAGCCCTGGCCATTGGGCTCCAGGAACCGGCAGCCCGGGCTCAGGGCCTTGCTCTTGATCTTGATGACCTCGCCGGGAAGAGGGATGACCTCGTCCAGGATGGGATCGAAGGCCATCTCTCCCCTGCGCAGGGTCACGAGATCGACACGATTGAGCACGCCCTTGCTGACGAGCTCCAGGTCCTGCACGTGCAGGGCGGGACCGCCCTTGCGGCAGCACGTGCCGCAGCGTTTGCATTTGTCCATGACAGTCCGTTGGCCGCGCCGGCGGCGCAGCCCGAGGTTGGGGTCGTCGGTTCCGTTGCCTCGGCAGGGCACCTTGATGCCATACTTCGCCCCGGCCTGTCACTGCATGGATCAGAGCCGCTCCTGTGTAGGCTTTCCGCGCACCCAGCCCGCGAACCACAGGCCCATGATGACCAGCTCGGCCACGCCGTCGAGCAGGTAGATGGGCGAGATGACGCCCGTGGCCGCGTAGCCGATCTCCACCAGGGCCAAGGCCAGGGCCGAGCCCACGCCGAGCGCCATCTCCTGCAAGCCGATGCGCTGGCGCAGCGCGGCCATGCCGAGCACGCCGCCGAGGACGATGACCAGCGCGCCCACGGTGCGCACGAGCCAGATGTCCGTCTTGGGGCCGGTCACGGCCATGAAGGAATGAATGTCCACGAGGCTCCACAGTCCCGTGAGCACGTACCAGACCGCCTGGATGCCCGCGGCCAGCCGTTGCAGGTCCGTCCTGTCCAGCCACCTCCGCAAGCTCTCTCGCGTGCCGCCTGCCATCGTTCACCTCCGCTGCCTGAATTTCACACGTCCGCGCGAGGATACCCTATGCCGTGGAGATGTGGAATGTTTTTCAGCCCCGCACGGCCCGCGCGTGGAAATGGCAGGTGAAGTCCTGGGACGCCACGAAGCCAAGCTCCGCGTCAATGAACCAGGCCGAGACGAAGGTGGCCTTGTCCGCGCTCCACAGGCGCTTCCGCTCCGCGCCGAAGAACGGCTGAAGGCAATAGTCGCCGCGCGATTCGGCCGGCGTGAGGATTGTCAGCAGCTCGTCCACCGTGGGCAGCCGCCAGTCGGCGAATCCGGCGAAGCCGGCGTCGTTCAGCTCAGCCACGTACTCCAGGGCCTCGTCCCACTGGAGCGGGAAAGGCGAGCCCCGGCGTTCCCAGGTCAGGCCCAGGGCCGGGTGCTCCACGGTCAGGCCGCCCGAGCCGACAGGACTTGCGAGGAACTCGCCGGCGGCAAAGGCGCGCGGACGCATGAGTCCGTCCACGGGAAAGACCTGGCCGGCTTCGGCCGGTCGCACCTTGCGCGGCACGGACCTGGGCTTTTCCAGCCTTGCGCGCGGCGTGGCCTCGGGCTCCTCCAGGCGGCAGGCCTGGGCGACGCCACCACGCCAGGCGGCCTGGGCCGCGTCCAGGGCCGCGAGCATCTCGCGCGCGCTGCCGAACCGCTCGCTCCGGTCCGGATGGGCGGCGCGCAGGAGGAAGTCGTCCCATTCCCGGCCCAGCGCCGGATTGATCTCGCCGGGCCGCCGGCGCGGGCCGTCGCCTGGCAGCTCGCCCGTGAGCATGCGCCACATGGTCACGCCCATGGAGAACAAATCCGAGCGCTCGTCCGCCTCGCTCGGCGAGGCCTCCTGCTCGGGCGCGGTGTGGAAGGGCGTGCCGATCTTGAGACCGCCGGGGTGCGGGCGGCCCTCGCCGCGCACGCGCGAAAGGCCGAAGTCGATGAGCTTGAGCCTGTCCTCGGACGTGACGAGCATGTTGAACGGCTTCACGTCCCGGTGGATGACGCCGGCCCAATGCAGGTGGGCCAGGCCGAGCAGGGCCTGGCGGCTGTAGCGCGCGGCCCTGTCCACCGTGAGCCGCCGCGCCGGGCCTGCCTCGTGGCGCTCGCCGAGCAGCAGGCCCAGGTTCAGGCAGTGGTACTCCATGACGAAGAACGGCCTGCCCTCGGCGTCGCGGTCGAAGTCGAGCACGGAAGCCACGTGCTCGTCGCGCAGGGAGCCGAGCACGCGCGCCTCGGCCAGGAAGCGCGCCTCGATCTCCTCGCGGCCGAGGATCATTTCAAGCTCCTCGCGCGGCTTGCACAGCTTGAGCGCCACGACGCGCCCGGCCACGGGCAGGCGCACCTTGTACACCCGGCCCATGCCGCCCGCGCC
>JAEYTO010000103.1 GCA_023433925.1 Pseudomonadota bacterium
AGCTAACGCCCAAAATCATGGGCAAAGACCGTTTTAGAGCCATTTGCAAATGAAATGCGGGTTCCAAGGGCCAGTGGCCCTTGGTGGGTGGGGTCTGGGGAGGGCAAAGCCCTCCCCAGACATCTGCAAGTTGCTCTATTCAGCCTCCGGCGGCCAAGGGGGGCGCGGCCCCCTTGGAACCCTCGTCTTTCAACTGCATCACCCGGCAATATCGAAATAAAATAAGAATTTTTGATGGAGAGAACGCACGAGAGGCCCCTTTGAAAAAAGGGGCCTCTCGTGCAAAAAGCATTCGTCAGTAGCTTGAGACCTCGCCTTGGCCGGGCTTGCGCGCGTTCACGCCATGCACGCTCAGCGGCGCGCCCGCTCACGGCTCAGGCGCTCCGCCGGCCTCATGCCCCGGCCTGATCCTGGAGCGAGCGGATGACGGCCTGTAGCGCCTTGGCCTGGCCGGCCAGCTCCTCGGCGGCCCGCATGGACTCGCGTACGTCCTTGAAGATCCGCGTGGCGTGCTCGCTCATCTGCATGACCGTGCGGTTGATCTCGTCGCTGGCCGTGGACTGCTGGCCAGCGGCCTGGGCGATGTAGTGGACCTGCTCCGTGGCCGATTCGACGAGCTGGGTGATTTCCCGGAGCGAGTCCTCGGACTTCCTGGCCAAGGACGTGGCCTGCTGCGTGGCCGAGGCGGCCTCCTTGACGCGCGCCACGTTCTCGTGCGTGCCGGTCTGGATCGCGCCGATGACCCCGGCGACCTCCTTGGTCGCGGACATGGTCTTCTCCGCGAGCTTGCGCACCTCGTCCGCCACCACGGCGAAGCCCCGGCCCGCGTCGCCGGCGCGGGCGGCCTCGATGGCGGCGTTCAGGGCCAGCAGGTTCGTCTGGTCGGCGATGTCCGAGATGACGCTCATGATGTGGTCGATGGCCTTGGCCTTGTCTCCCAGGTTGCCCATGCCCTGTTCGAGCTCGGTCGCCAGCGAGTTCACGCGCCTGATGGCCTTGAGGGACTCCTCCGTGACCTGTCCGCCTTCCTGGGCCTTGCTCCGCGTCTGGGTCGAGTGTTCGGAGGCCTCTCCGGCGTTCCTGGCCACCTCGATCACCGCCGAGTTCATCTCCTCCATGGCCGTGGCTGTCTCGCTGGCGAGCTGCTCCTGGCCCTCGACATTGCGCAGGACCTGCCCCATGTGCTCGGCCAGGCGCGCAGTGGTCGAGTCCAAGGCCTCGACCACGCCCTGGAGCTTGAGCGTCGCCTCGCGCAATCCCTCGCGCTTGGCCGCCTCGGCCCTGCGCCCGGCCTCCTCGGCGGCCTCGAGGGCCTCCTTGGCGGCGTTCCCCTGCCGCTTGGCCTCGGCGTGCTGCTCCCGAGCTTCCTTAAGGTTGGTCCTGATGGCGCCGACCATCTCCTTGAGGGCGCCGGCCAGCGCTCCCAGCTCGTCCTTGCGCTCCAGGGTCAGCTCCGAATCGAGCTCGCCGCGCGTGATCCGCCCGGCGAATCCGGCGCAGAACGCCAGGGGCGAGATGATGATCCTGTTGAGCAGCACCCAGATCACGCCCATGAGGAAGAGCGCGATGCCGCCCATGATCAGGGCGTTGCTCCAGGTGATCCGGCCGAGCAGGGCGGACATGTCCTCGTAGGGGGCCATGACCACGAAGGTCCAGCCCGTGGTCGCGTCCTTGGCCGCGGCGGCCAGGTGGGAGCCGGCCTCGTCGCTGTAGGAGATCGTGCGGGCTCCGCTCACGGACATGATCTCGACGCCCCACGGCTTCTGGGGCAGCTCGGTCTGGAGGAACAGCTCCCGCCGGGGGTGGGCCAGGTACATGCCCTCGCCGTCGATGATGTACGCGAAGCCCGAGGAGCCGATGCGCACCTGGGAGATCTTGTCCGTGAGATAGGCCAGGTCGATGCCGGCGTTCATGGCTCCCACGAGCCGGCCGGACTGGTCATAGACCGGCTGGGCGATGGCCACGTTGGCCTGGTTGGTGGTCTTGCTGACCACCGGTTTGGAGACCACGCCCGTGCGCCTGCTCTCGACGACCTCCTTGAACCAGTGCCTGTCGCCGACCTTGAGCTTGCCCACGGCCCCGGCGCTCGTGGAGGCGATGACTTCCCCGCGCAGGTTGGCCAGATTGAGGTAGAGCAGGCCGTCCGCGGAGCCCATGCAGTAGCGCAGGAAGTCGCTCGCGTTTCCCGTGGCGTCGGGTGCGCCGGAAACGGCCACGGCCACGATGTCCGGGTTCGTGGTCCAGGCTTGCAGGAGCTTGAGTTTGTTGCCCACGTTGTCGCTGATGTGGCTCGAAAACGCCTCGGACAGGGTGGACATGTTCTCCCCGAGCATGTCCGAGAAGCCCTGCTGCATCCTGGCGAAGTTGATCCAGGCCAGCAGGAGCATGCCCGCCGCGATGAGCGACAAGGTTGGGGTGAGGAATTTGGCCTTGAGACTTAAGCGCATGTCGGCCTCCTTTATGTATGGATGAGGTGGATGTTTGAATCCCGCTCAAACGTTTGGCTCAAGAAAAGAGAAGGGGGCGGCGTGCTGGACGCCTCCCCCGAGATGCGCAAGACTGGCTTGGTTGATCCCGCGGTGGTCACGCGTGGCCGGAGCCGCTTTTGACCGCCGGAATATCGAGCTGGTCCGTAATGGTTTCCATGTCGTATTGGATGGTTATCCCAGGCATCAATTCATTGCAGGCGTTCACGCATGATTTTACGCCCAGGCTTGGCGGACGCGGCAATGCATGAAGCCGGGCTTGGTCGATTTTTACACGGAACAATGGATAAATGCGGGGCTGCCTTTGGCATTTTACCTGCTTAAGCATATCTCCAAGGATCATGAAACACGCTCATGCAATGAAAAAATCATGCATGAACGATATGCCATATCGTTCATGCGCGGCTGTAAGCATCTTTTTTGTTCACGCGCATAGCAATAACCATGCCTGGATGGGCTTGCGAAAAATATTCTAATATTATGGGATGATCCAGAAAGCCAGCACGCGCTCAGGCAGCAGAAGCCTATCGATTATGATACGTTGCAGAGCAATTCAGTTATGCATCGCATCACAATTGATGTTCGTGCGCACAAAGACCACCCATGCCCATGCACGGGCGACACGGCAAGCGCGACGGGAGCGGGAGGGGCGATCAGGAAAGGGAAAGGCCGCCTGCTTGACGCAGAGGCCTCGCAGGCTGGATGCGCTGAATCGAGGAGCGGGGGAAGGAGGCCAGCCTACTCGCACCAGAAGGCGCAGCGCGACCTGCGGTCGAGGTTGTACAGCTCCGCCGAGGTGCACAGCCCGTTGGGCTTGCCCTTGACGAAGATGACCTCGTCGCCTTCCTCCCAGCCGTGGCAGTATGACTGGGCGCGGAAGACCTCGCCGTCGATGATGACGACTTCATCCCGATGCACGGCCTCGATGCGGTAAGGATCCTCCGCCCTGGCCGCCACGGCCGGGAGCGCGCGCAGGGCGAGGCAGGCGCAGATGCAGGACAGGAAGAAAGCCATGCAGGCGATATGCTTGATCATTGGGGCTCCTTTCACGGCCACATAGCATCATGGCTCGGCCATGTCAGCAGATCGCAAGGTCATGCTCGCGGCCGGCGAGTTTGGCGAGCCGCGCGGCCGGAACGAAGGCCTTGACGTTTCGGCCCGACTTCCGCTTCAAATGGCCTGGCCGTCGCGCAGCCCGGATCACCGCCGGGCGGCCCGCCGAAGGCCAGGCTGTGCGGGCCGAATCGCCGGATGCGCGCCGGCCGCGAGCAGGACGTGAGCCTTGCCGAGCCTTGCGGAGTAGAAAGAAGCCGGAACGGCTGTTTTCAACAGTTTGACTGGGAGCATAATCGTGCATGCAGCCCGCCGCCCGCATCCGTCCCGCCTTTTCCCGGCCATCGTGGCCATCATGCCCATCATGGCCGCCTGGCTGCTCCTGGTATGCCAACCGGCCTGGGCCGGGCCGGGCAAGGGCTTCCTGTGGACGGTCGAGGGCAAGCGGCCCGTGTATCTTCTGGGCTCCATCCACCTGGCCGAGCCCGGTCTGTATCCTCTGGACGAGGCGGTCGAGCGCGCCTTCGCGGATTCGGATGTGCTCGTGGTGGAGGCCGACGTGACCGGCCCGGCCGAGGCCAGGGCGGCCAGGCTGTTCGTGGAGCGCGGCACGCTTCCGGCCGGGGAGGACCTCGCTTCGAGCCTGTCGCCCGCGACCCTGGAGCGGCTCAAGGCGCGCAGTGTGGATCTGGGCCTGTACGGGTCCATGCGACCCTGGGCCCTGGCCCTGGTGCTCCAGAGCGTGGAGCTCGACCGGCTGGGCTACGACCCGGCCCTGGGCGTGGACCGCCATTTCCTGCTCCGGGCCCGCGAGCGCGGCCTGGCCGTGGAGGAGCTTGAAGGGCTGGAGGCGCAGTACGCGCTCTTCGCGGACATGGACCCGGTCATGGAGGAGGACTTCCTGGCCCAGACCCTGGACGAACTCGACGCGTCCGCCAGCCTGGCCAGGGAGATCGTGGCCGCCTGGCGCATGGGCGACACCGGGGCGCTGGAGCAGGCGATCTTCGCCGGGCTGGAGGAAGACCCGCGGGCCGCGCCGGTCTACGAGCGCATCTTCTTCGCCCGCAACCGGGCCATGGCCGCCAAGGTCAAGGCGTACCTGGAAAAGGGCCGGGCCGCCTTCGTGGTGCTCGGCGCGGGACACCTCGTGGGCGAGCGGGGCGTGGTGGCCTTGCTGCGCGAAATGGGCTACACGGTGAGAGGGACCGAGGACCGTCGGCGGGCCGGCGGCCAGGAGCCTGTCCGGCCTCCGGCAGGGATGCCTGCCCAGGACGCCGCATACGGAGCGAACCCATGACCGATAAGGACCGTGAGGAACTGCGCCGGGCGCGCGAGCTGCTGGAGAGCCCGGGCCTGGCCGCCAGGCTGAGCAACCTGGCCGGCGCGCCCGTGGAGGCCGCCCTGCGCAGGCTGCCCGAGGGCCTGCGCGACGGCGTGGGCAAGGCCGCGCGCAAGGCCCTGGAAGGCGCGTTGAACACCGCGCTCAAGACCATGGACGCCGCCTGCCCGGCCGAGCGGCCGTCCAAGGACAGGCTGCACAAGGCCTGTGCCACGGCCGCCGGCGGGCTGGGCGGCCTTTTCGGCGCCTCGGGCCTGCTCGTGGAGTTGCCCGTGACCACGACCATCATGCTGCGCTCCATCGCCGACATCGCCCGCTGCAACGGCGAGGACCTGAGCCTGCCCGAGGCCAGGCTGGCCTGCCTGGAGGTCTTCGCCCTGGGCGGCTCCAGGGCGGACGACGACGCGGCCGAGACGGGCTACTTCGCCGTGCGCGCCTCCTTGACCAAGGCCGTGACCGACGCGGCCAGGTACGTGGCGGCCGGGATGGGCCTGGCCGAGCAGGGCGCGCCCGTGCTCGTGCGGCTCATGGCCATGATCGCCCGGCGCTTCGGCGTGACCGTGTCCCAGAAGCTCGCGGCCCAGGCCGTGCCCGTCATCGGCGCCCTGGGCGGAGCGGCCGTCAACTCCGTGTTCATGGAGCACTTCCAGAACATGGCCAGGGGCCACTTCGCCGTGCGCCGCCTGGAGCGCGCCCATGGCCGCGAGGCCGTGCGCCGGGCCTGGCAAGGGCTGGGCGAGCAGGCCGCCTGAAGGCCAAGGGCCGAAATGCCTGGGGCGGCGGCGTCCCTCTCCGCGAGCGGCTTCAAAAAGCCTTAACAGACTGTTGAAAAAAGCCGTTCTGGCCTTTTTCAACTTCGCAATGCCTGAGCAAAGCTCAAGCATTGCTCACGGATGCTGCGCATCCGGCGAGCCATCCTGGCCCGCTCAGCCTGTTTTTCAACAGGCTGTTAAGGGCTAGCAACAAAACCCCTCAATCACTCTCCTAGTCATTGCTATTGCTAATTTTTTATCAGGTCGGATCAGGTTTTGTTCGTGGCTCTAAGTAAACATGTTGATGGAGCAGTTCTCGGCCAGTTGCAGGTACTGCTCGGCGTTCATGATCTCCACGCCGTCGATGAGATCCTTGGGCTCGAATTCCATCATGTCCATGGTCATCTTGCAGGCGATGAGCTTGACGCCCTCGATCTGGGCCATCTCCATGAGCTCGTCCACGTCCGGGATGTTGGCCTTGGCGATCTGCCTCTTCATCATGAGCGTGGCCAGGGAGGCCATGCCCGGAATGGCGCCCAGGAAGCCCGGCATGTGGAACTTGGCCTTGTTCTTCTCCAGGAAGCCTTTCTTGACCAGGTTCACGCCCATGAAGGTGAAGAAAACGTGGGCCTCGTGGCCCAGACGTTTGGCGTTGATGGCCAGGATGAGCGGCGGGTAGGCGCCGTCCAGGGTGCCGCGCGAGCAGATGAACGTGTAGCGCTTCTTGGTGGGGCATTGCTCGGCCATGGAGTCCTCCTTCGCGGGTGCGCGTCCAGATGCGTTTCGTGAGCGATGTTCCAGGTATAGCAGGAAGTGTTCCGACCGCCGACGCGGCGCCCGGATGATCCGCGTGGATCAAGACCTGCGCCGCCCAAGCCAGGCGGAATCCCTCTCCATGAACAGGTTTACGACAAGCCCTAATCAGGCCTTGCCTCGGCCGGCTTGCGGGGCAGGCGCACGGTGAAGGTCGTGCCGTCCGTCTCGTTGGAGGTGAAGCCGACCGTGCCGCCCAGGTAGCGCTCGACGAAGAGCTTCATGCTGAAGGTGCCCAGGCCGCGGTCGGCGCCCTTGGTGGAGAAGGAGCGGCTGAAGATCTGCAACTGCACCTCGCGGGGCATGGCCTGGGGGTTGCGCACGCTGAAGGACAGACCGCCCCCGCCGTCCTCGCCGTCTCCGTCGGGCCGGCAGGAGATGGTCACGGTGTCGCCGGGCGCGGAGGCCTCCAGGGCGTTCTTGAGCATGTTGCCGAGAACGCGGCACAGGAGGTTGTAGTCGGTGGCGAGGCTCAGGTCTCCCGGGCATGCCTCCACGGCGATGCTCCGGCTCGCGGCCACCTCGTGCGCGGCATAGGTCGCCGCAATGGCCTTGAGGGTGCTGTTGACGTCGCGCTGAGTGAAGCGCGGGACCAGCTCGTTGTTCTCGGCGGCCATGAGCTCCTTCTGGGAGACGATCTCCTCGACTAGGTGCCTGGACTGGACATGCAGCAGGCTCAGGTTTTCGCGGAGGCGCTCGGGCGCGTCCTCGGCCAGCAGACCGAGCAGCCCGCTCAGGCCGCCCGCGAGGTTGAGGATATCGTGGAAGAAGGTGCGCTCCAGGGTGCGCCGGCGCTTCTCGTGGCTTATGTCGGTCACGGAGAAGACGGCGAACCGCTCGTCATCCAGCTCGAAGGGCGTGGCGCAGACCGAGATGTCCATGGCCTCCACCCCGTCCGCGACGTTGCGCAGGAGGTGGCACTCGCGGGTTTCGCGCCGTCCTTGCAGGCTGGCCATGATGGCCTTGACCGCGCCGCACTGGGTGCAGAACTCGCTCGTGCCGCAGCCGGCATCCATCTCCCGCGCGTGGACGCAGTCCAGGATCTCCCCCGGGCGCTGGCCCAGGATCGGGTCGGCGCTCGCCAGGCCCAGGAGCTGGAGCAGGGAGCGGTTGCAGTAGACCATCTGGCGCCGCTGGTTGAGGACCATGACGATCTGCGGCACGGCGTCCACGAGGCGCGTGGTCTTGGACTTGTCCAGGGCGTCCCTTTGGCGCAGGACGACCTCCATGGGTTCCCGATCCGCGGGGGCGAAGCGGGTCGTGCGCGTGCTCATGTCGATCTCGCGAGGCGCGGGCTGGATTTTGTTCAAAGCGCAAAAAAAGTCTTGCAGGAAAAGGCGCGCGTGACAAGCCGGTCGGGCGCGGCTGGCCGCGCCCGACCGGGCGGAAGCTGCTACTTTTGCTGCCGCATGTCCTGACGGGCCTGGGCCAGGAGCTGCCTGGCCTGCTCCAGGGCCTGGGCCTGCCGCTCGTTTCCGACCTGCCCGGCCAGGCTTTCCAGCCGTCCGTCCATCTCGGCCAGGGCGTCGGCATGGGCTTGTCGCCGGACCTGTTCCGGGAGCGCGGCCAGCTCTTCCATGCGCGTCTCGAAGTCGCCGAGCCGGCTCTCCATGGCCGCGAAACGCTCCTGGCCCTGGGCCATGGCCTCCACGCGCGCGTCCAGGTTCGTCAGCGTGCCGCTGATGGAAAAGTAAAGGACCACCATCAGAAGGAAGGAGAGCACGGCGACCAGCATGGCCACCTTGCTCAAGTCCCTGCCGCCGGCCTTGAGGTCATCGGTTCCAGTGTGCTGCTGCTCGTGGGCCATTGCTCCTCCTTCTCGCGGGTTGGCTGGACCGGCTCATGCTCTCCCCACGGCGGGGAGGATTCACCCGCTACACTACGGAACAGGCCGTGGTCTTGGCAACCGGCTTGTGACTTTCGACTGAAAAACGGCTGGTTTCTTGCCCCGAATTTCTGGATGCGCTACCAGGGGTGATGGCGCCTCCCTCGTCATGATCCGCGGGGAGGAAGCCGGAAGCGGCGCGGGCAAGCCGGCACGCCTTTCCTGAGGCGACCGCCGCGAGACGCCGCGGCGGGGGAACATGCGTGCGCCTCGGGAATGCCTCGCGGGATGCGGGGGCCGCGCCAGTGCGTGATTGCGATCAAGGTGGGGGCCGTCGGACATGCGAAGGATTCTTCAGGCGCTGTTGATCATTCTGCCCGTGTTGGCTGCCGGATTTGCGGCGGCTCAGCCCGGCGGGGCGGCGGACAACGCACGGGACGAGTACCTGCGCGGCTATGCCGCGGCGGTGCTCGCCGAGGAGTTCGGCCTGCCGGCGGAGTGCGTCGAGGTGCGCCAGGGCGTGGCGCAACTGGCCTGCCTGCCCGAGGGCGAGGCCCGGTCGCGGCGTCTCGTGGCGCGTCTGGAGGCCATCCCCGGCATGCGGGGCGTGGCCGGTCCCGAGGCCACGGCCAAGGCCGAGGTCACGGGCAAGGCCGAGACGGAGCTGGAGCGGATCATCTTCCTGCCCGAGGGCATGCTGTTCAAGCCGCTCATGGCCGATCCGCGCTGGCCGCATTTCTCGGCCTCCTATCAGCATTTCGTGGATGCCGAGGAGGTGCGCCACGGGGGCTCGGCCACCTTCGGCGAGACCTTCCCCATCGTCCGCCTGGCCTGGGCGCGGGAGCGTGCGGCTGACGTGGGCTTGCAGGCCGCGGTCTTCTCCCTGTTCGACCTGGCGGGGGAATCCACGGACCTGATCAACGCCGACTACTGGGTGGCCATTCCGGCGAACGTGCGCCTGGGCGACTTCTCGGCCCTGGTTCGCTTCTACCACCAGAGCTCGCACTTGGGCGACGAGTTCCTTCTGGAAAATCCGGGAGTGGAGAGGATCAATCTGAGCTACGAGGCCCTGGAGGCCATCCTGTCCCAAGACCTGCCCCTGGGGCTGCGGGTCTATGGCGGCGGCGAGTTCATTCTGCACCGGGAGCCCAAGGACCTCGACCGTCCCGGAATCCAGGCGGGCCTGGAGTTCCGCAGCCCCTGGACCACGGCCCGCGGGACGCTGCGCCCCGTGGCCGGGCTGGACCTGCAATCCACCCAGGAGGGCGACTGGGACCCGGCCGTGTCCCTGCGCGCCGGCATGCAGCTCGAGGATCCGCTTTTCGTCAGCCGCAGGCTGCAAATCCTGTTCGAGTACTACGTCGGCAGCTCGCCCAACGGGCAATTCTACCCGAACGACATCCAGCTCTTCGGGTTGGGCCTGCACTTGCAGTACGACTGAGGCGGGAAGATGCCGGTCCATCTTGCCATGGGTCGGCATTCTCTGTAGGTAGGCGGCTGAATGTGAACACGCGACATACACGGAGAGACAAATGAGCATTCGTACGATCTTGGCCTTCATGCTGCTGCCCGTCCTGGCCCTGACCGCGGCCTGCGACGACAAGGGCGGCGCTTCCGGGACGAGCTCCCCCGTGGCCCTCATCGACCAGAACCGCCTGTACATGGAATCCAAGTCCGGCAAGCAGGGCATGGAGATACTCCAGGGCATGAGCTCCGATCTGCAATCGCAGATCCAGGGCTTACAGGAGGAGATGGCCAAGGAGGGCAGCGAGCAGGACAAGCAGGAGCGCAACCGCCGCTTCCAGCAGACCCTGTCCGCCTCCCAGGCCCGCATGGGCGCCGAGCAGAACCGCATCGTCGCCATCCTCCAGGAGAACGTGGAGGCCGTGCTGAACGACTACCGCAAGGAGCACGGCATCGCTCTCATCATGCCCGTGGAGGCCGCCCTGTCCTACGACAAGTCCGCCGACATCACCGACGAGATCATCGCGGCCCTGGACAAGCGCGAGATCGACCTGAGCAAGCCCGCCGAGCAGGCCCCGGCCCAGCCGGCCGAGCAGCCCGCCGAGCCGCGGGCCCCGGCCGCCGAGCAGCCGGCTCCCGCGCAGCAGCCCGCCGAGAAGCCGGCCCAGTAGCCGCGGCGTTCGACACGACATGCCGACGAAAGGCCCCCGGCGACGGGGGCCTTTTTCGTGCCTGGAATGGATTGCAAATGGAACGGTGATGCAGGGAATGATCGCGCGGGATGCTCTATCCCAGCTCGACCCTGTTGCGGCCGTTCTTCTTGGCCTTGTACAGGGCCTTGTCCGCGGCCTTGACCACCTCGTCGGGCGTGGGGAGCTTGGGGCCGACCTCGGCCGCGCCGATGGACACGGTGACCGAGACTTTCTTGACCGTTTCGGGGCGCTTGGGGTTCTCGGGCTTCTGCTTGGGCCGGCCCTTGCCGCGCACGACGAACTCGGCCTCCTCGATGGCCTGGCGCAGGGCCTCCAGGTGGGGCTTGGCGGTCTTGCGGCCCAGCCTGGGGAAGAGCACGGTGAACTCCTCGCCGCCGTAGCGGTAGGCCTTGCCGCCGCCCGTGACCTTGGCCAGCCTCGAAGCGACCATGCGCAGCACCTGATCGCCCACGTCGTGGCCGTAGGTGTCGTTGAACTTCTTGAAATGATCCACGTCCACCATGGCCACGGCATACTCGCCGCCAAGCTTCTTGAAGTCGGCCTTGAGCACGCGGCGCGTGGGCAGGCTCGTCAGCTCGTCCAGGAAGGCCATGCGGTAGGAATCCACGAGGATGGAGCCGAGCAGGATGGCCGTGGCGGAGGTGAAGTGGACCGAGGCGGCGCTCGGGTCGCGCGCGCCCAGCCCGCAGGCGGCGGCGAGCAGGGCGAAGCCGAAGCCGGCCTCCACGGGCGCCTGCTCGCGCAGGGTCCGGTAGAGGAACAGGAGCAGGGCCGCGTGCAGGGCCACGAGGCCGGCCTGGGGCAGGCCGGTCCAGGCCGTGGCCTCGGCCGGAAGGAAGCTCCCCGAGAGCAGTCCGGCCATGGCCGCGTTGCCCCGGGCCGCCGCCTCGGGTCCGGCCAGCCAGAAGCAGACGCGGACCATGATGAACACGAAGGTCAGCTCGCCGGCCAGGAGCAGGATCTGCCAGACGCCCTTGGGCGTGAGCACGCCGCGGTCGCCGATCCAGGCGGCCAGAACGAAGTTGAGCGGCAGGAAGAGGGCCAGGGCGGCCAGGGTGGACTCGGCCGCGGGCGTCGGGTGGGGACTGTCCCAGGGTACCCAGAGGCGCGAGAGGCAGGCCAGGCCCAAGGCCAGGAAAGCGAACACGGCCCTGGATCGGTTGAAGCGCCAGGCCAGTATCGCGCCCGAGACGGCCAGGACCAGAGGCAGCACCTCGAAGAACACGGCCGCCCCGCCCGTGATCAGCCCCAGGCGCAGAAACACGAACCCGGCCAGCAGAAGCAGGGCCGGATAGGCCAGCATGGACAGGGTTCTTCCCATTGCCTCGCTCGCGGTTGGTGGCCAGCGTGGGCGCCAAGGCGCCGGCGCGCGAAAAGCCTGGAGTGGCGGGTGAATCTCCCGCGAATCCATACCGGCCGAGGTCGGCCGGGTCAAGGCCGTGGACATGGCGGCCGCCATGTCGTATGCAGGCCGGATCGTCGAACGGCCGGCCCGCGCGGCATGGCGGCCGGCCATGTCCAAATCACGTGCAGCGCATGGAGACTTCAATGGCCAAAGGCACCTTCTTCCTGCTGAACGATCCTGACCTCATGGAGCTTTTCTTCCAGGAGTACGGGCGGCGCATGGTCTTTCGCGGCGGACCCAAGGCCATGGCCGACCAGGGCGAGCGCACCTTGGACTCCATGGCGATCTACCTCTTCGGCTATCCCAGCCTGGCCGGCGACAAGCCGATCACCTTCGAGCTGCGCTTCATCGAGGAGGGCAGCCGCGCCATCGCGGCCCGCGTCGAGGGCCGTGTCATGGAGATCTCGCCGGAGGACGTGGAAGGCTTCATCGAGGATACCCAGCACACGCTCGATCGCGCCCGCGAGAGGAGCGGCTAGGGCAACTCGCCGGATGACCGGGAAGGGCTTCGCCCTCTCCAGATCCCACCCGCCAAGGGCGCAGGCCTTTGGCCCCCGCGTTTCATTTGCCAGCGGCCCCAGCGCCGCCGGCTGCTCGCGCTCTTGGCCGGGCCGCGCGACACCGCGCGGCCCGGCCTTTTGAGCGTCTTGCTTTTGAAAATGCTCCGCAAGTCATGCGTCGGCATGGCTTGCCGTCGCGTGGGCGGCGACGCAATCCGCTTGCGCGGGCACCCCCGGAGCGAGCGTCTCAAAGTCAAACCGCTCTAGGTTCCCTGGACGCCCAGCCGCTTGGCGATGGCCTCATGGATGCGCTTCGAGGCCTGCTCGTCGCCGGTGTAGCCCACGCGCACCGAGATCAGCGTCTTGTCCTTGTCCAGCGCGTCAAGCCGGACCCAGACGGACTTTTCGCCATCCCTGGCGTTGATGTCGGCTTCGGACAAATCCTTTTTCTTCTCGTCAATGGTGATGCGCAGGTCCTGGAGCGCTTCGAGGCTGGCGACGTAGGCCCGATCAAGGGGCACGTTGTAGTCGCGCTTGAGCTTGCCCTCGACGTAGACATACGTTCCCGCGCTCACGGCCGCCAGGCCGAGCACGGCCGCGACGGCGCCGCATCCGGCCAGATTGATGCAAAACAGTACCAGCATGGCCGTTCCAGCAAGTCGTCTTTTCATGATGCCTCCCTGCATGATGCACTGTTCGCGGACGGCGTCCGCCAATTCCAGCTTCGGATCCTTGACCGACTGATGAAGTTCTTTGCGAACATCAGGTCATAGCCGCTTGGCGATGGCCTCGTGAACGCGCCGCGAGGCCTGCTCGTCGCCCGTGTAGCCCACGCGCACGGAGATCTGGGTCTGTCCTTCGCCCTTGGTTTCCAGGCTGATCCACACGGGAGTGCCGTCCTGCTGCTCGGCCCGGATGTCGGCCTGGGCGATCTCCTTGTTCTGCTCGGTGACCTTGAGGTTCATCTGCTGGGCCCCTGCCAGGGAGGCCTGATAGGCCCGGTTGAGGTCCACGTCGTATGTGCGCTGGAGCCGGCCCTCGGTGTAGATGTACGTGCCGGCGGCAGCGGCTCCGCCCGCGATCAGGGCTCCGCAGCCCGCAAGGTAGGGCGCGCTCAGGGCCAGAAGAGTCAGAAGCACGAGATGGCGTTTCAGTCTCATGGAGAGCCTCCTGTACGAGTTGCGGCCGCTTCGGGCCCGGCTTCCGATGCCGCCGGGCGGGAAAGCCGTGGGCCATCGTCCCAGGCATACAGGAAAGTGGGTGAGCGAGGAATTAGATAGACTGATTATCTTGCGCAGGACGCGGCATGTCTGACCTGGGCCGCAACACGGCGGGCAGGAACAGCTCGAAGCGGGCGCCCTGGCTCGCGCTGGAGGCCACGGAGATTGCGCCGCCCATGGCCGTGACGATGCCGTGGACGACAGCCAGGCCCAGACCCGTGCCCTTGCCCGGCTCCTTGGTCGTGAAGAAGGGGTCGAAGATGCGTTCCAGGACCTCGGGCTGCATGCCCGGTCCCGTATCGGCCACGCTCAG
Organism: Pseudomonadota bacterium; assembly: GCA_023433925.1. Taxonomy (GTDB): domain Bacteria; phylum Desulfobacterota; class Desulfovibrionia; order Desulfovibrionales; family Desulfovibrionaceae; genus Desulfocurvibacter. The sequence continues at coordinate 13,884 of JAEYTO010000103.1, forward strand.
GCGCACGTGCTCGCCAGGCAGCAGCCCGGCTGGGGCGCCGTCGGGCTTGCCAGGGCCCATGCGGGCCAGCTCGACGCGGATGGTTCCGCCGGCCGGCTGCTGGCCCGACAAGGCATCGGCGGCGTTGGAGGCCAGGTTGATGAGCAGCTGCTGGATCTGGGTGGGATTGGCCTGCACGAGCGCGGGCTCCTCCATCAGGTCGGCCTCCAGCCTGATGGAGCGCGGCAGGCTGGCCCGCAGAAGCCCCAGGCATTCCCGCACGGTCGTGCCGATGTCCATGGCGGCGCGGGGCCGATCGTCCCCGCGGCTGAAGGTGAGCATCTGGCGCACGATATCCCTGCCCCTGGCCGCGGTGGCGAGCACCTGGCGCAGGCAGTCGGCGGTCTCGGCCGGGCACTCCTGAGCCAGCTCGCCGAAGCCGGTGACGAGCGTGAGCACGTTGTTGAACTCGTGGGCGATGCCGCTGGCCAGGGTGCCCACGGCCTCCAGGCGCTGCGCGCGCCGAAGCTGGCGCTCCAGGCTGACCTCGTGGGTGATGTCCTCGGCGAAGACGGCCACGCGCGAGACTTGGCCGGCCGCGTCCAGGATCGGGTAGCAGGAGGTCTTGTAGATCGTGTCTCCGGAGTACTCGCGCACCAGGCACGGCCGGCCCGTGGCCAGCACGCGCTCCAGCGTGTCGCGGCGCAGGGCGGCCTCCTCGGGGTGGAAATGGTCGAATATGCAGGCGCCCGCGAGCGCGTCCTCCGCGAGGCCGAGCATGCGCGAGCAGGTCTCGTTGCCGGCCAGCACCTGGCCGGAGGTATCCAGCAGGGCCACGAACTGGCCGATGGCGTTGAACAGGCCGCGCAGGGTGCGCTCGCTCTCGCGCAGGGCCTTCTCCATGCGTATGCGTTCGCTCACGTCGGTGGAGATGCCGCATATGGCGTAAATCCGGCCCTGCTCGTCGAGGAGCGGCACCTCGCGGGTCATGAACGTGTGCAGCCGGCCCTCGCGGATGAAGGTCTCGTCCAGGCTCAAGGGCTGGCCTTGGTCAAGGAGGATCGTGTCGTCGGCCAGGATCTTTTCCGCGGCCTCGGCCGGCAGGATCTCCCTGGGCGTGCGGCCCAGGGCGCTGCCCTCGGCCAGACCCCAGAAGCGCTCGTACTGGCGGTTCATGAGCAGGAAGCGGCCCAGGGCGTCGCGCACGTACACGTGCGAGGGCAGGTTGTCCATGATGGTCCGCAACTGCTCCTGGTGACGGCGCAGCTCGCGCTCGGCGGCCTTGCGCTCCTCGATCTCGCGCGACAGCCGCCGGTTGGCCTCGCGCAGTTGCTCGGTGCGGTCGGCGACGCGCTCCTCCAGGTACCAGAGGGTCCGGTCCAGCTCCGCCTCGACCCGCCTGCGCTCGGTGATGTCGAGCACGACGCCGCAGATGCCCCAGGGCGTGCCGTCCCGGCCCAGGAGCGGGACCTCGCGGGACCAGAGGATGCGCTCCTGGCCGCCGGGATAGAAAGCTTCCTCTTCCTCCAGAGGCTCCAGGGAGCGCAGGACGCACAGGTCGCCGCGCACGATCTTGTCGGCGGCCTCGGGTGGCAGGAACTCGTGGGGCGTCCGGCCGAGGCCGTCCGAGGGCTCCAGGCCCCAGAACTCGGCATAGGCCGGGTTGAGGACCCGGTAGCGGTGTTCGGTATCGCGCAGGTAGATGGGCGTGGGCATGTTCTCGATGATGGCCGAAAGCGTCGCGTTGGTCTTGGCCAGGGCCTCCTGGGCCGTGACCTCGGCGGTCACGTCCCGGCCCACGGATTGGTATTCCCTGATCCGGCCGGCGCTGTCGAAGAAGGCCCGGTCGGTCCACTCCAGCCAGCGCGTCTCGCCGCTCGGCAGGATCTCCCGGTGGCGCATGGTGCTCACGGGACGCTCGGGCGTCAGGCCCCGCAGGTGCTCGCGGACACGCTCCCGGTCCCGTTCGGGGATGAACTCGAAGATGCTCGATCCCACGAGCCTCTCGCGAGCCGCGCCGAAGCCGCGGCAGTAGGCGCCGTTGACGAAGGTGAGCCTGCCGTCGGGCAGCAAGCGGCTCACGAACTCGGTCTGATCCTCGACCATGGCCTGGAAGTCCAGGCCGGACTGACATAGGGCCTCGCGCATCCCGTCCAGGCGCTCGTCCCGCTCCAGGAGCAGGCCCTCCAGCCCAATGCCGTTCTCGCCGCGCATGAGCCGGCTGGCCTCCTCCACGCGCACGATCCCGCCGTTCGGCGACACGAGGCGGTAGCCCAGGCTCAGCTCGGCCCGGCCCGAGGCCAGGGCCAGCTCGGTCTCGGCCCGCACGCGGGGCGCATCGTCGGGGTGGATGAGGCTGGCCACGGACTGCCGGCCGGCCATGAGCGCCCCGGCGTCCAGGCCCAGGCGGGAGGCGTTGGCCGAGGCGAATACGGCCCGCTCGCGGCGGGTGTCGGACCAGGCCAGGACCACGGCCGGGCTGTGCTCCACGATGCGGGCGAGCAGGTCGTTCATGCGGGCGGTTCGCTCGGGGCTGCGGTTGGACATGGGCGGACAGGCGGGACTTTGGCCCAGGCCGGGTCGGCAGTCAATGCCGGCCGAAGCCGTAACGCGGGTCGTCCTTGCCCATCCCGGCGTACAGATGGGCCACGTGGTCGCCGTAGCCGTTGTAGGGCAGGGTGGGCCTGCGTTCGCCCGTGCCGAGCATGCGCTCCGTGGCCTGGGACCAGCGCGGGTGCGGCTCGGTCGGGTCCACGTTGGACCAGAAGTCGTACTCGTGGGGCGCGAGGGTGTTCCAGAAGGTGGCCGGCCGCTCGGCCGTGAACTCGATGGCTGTGACGGACTTGATGCTCTTGTAGCCGTACTTCCAGGGCACGACCACGCGCACGGGCGCGCCGTTCTGTTTAGGCAGCTCGCGGCCGTGCATGCCCACGGCCAGGAAAGCCGTCTCGTTCACGGCCTCGGACAGGGTCAGCCCCTCGAAGTAGGGCCACAGCCGTTCGTAAGGCCCGCCCGGCCGCTGGTTGGGGGCCTGCGCCGGCCGCAGGAAGGACGTGAAGCGCACGTGGCGCGCCCCGGCCCTGGGCCGCGCGGCCTCGATCAGGCGGCGCAGCGGCACGCCGATCCAGGGCACGGCCATGGCCCAAGCCTCCACGCAGCGGAAACGATAGGGCCGCTCCTCCAGCGCGCCGAGCGCCTTGCCGGAGACGATGTCGGCGACGTCCAGCTCAAGCGGGTTGTCCACCAATCCGCCCACGCTCAGGCTCCAAGGCCTGGTGATGAAGTCCCGCACGTGCCGCCAGACGGACTTGCTCTCGGTGAACTCGTAGAAGTTGCACACCGAGGCCGCCTGCTCCAGGCCGGTGAGCGGACGGTCGAGGCCGAAGGCCGGGTTGGGTCGGGCCTTGAGCAGGTTGAGCTCCACGAGAGTGCCTTCCACGCCGCGCACCTCGCCGCTCCACAGGTCGCGGGTCGCCAGCAGCGTCCCCATGGCCGCTCCGGCCGCGCTCAGGCCCATGGCCTTGAGCAGGGCGCGCCGCCCATGGAAGACGGCCTCGGGCGTGGGCTCGCAGGCCGGCAAGGGGATGCTGCTCCTACGCCAGCGCACTCCGCTCGTCCCCCAGTCCGGGCCGCTCAAACTCCCGCAGGCCGTCCGGTCCGGCCGAGACCACCTCGGAGGCCAGGTCGAGGAACAGGCCGTGGGCCATGATGCCCGCCCGCGCCTCCAGACGCCGGGCCAGGCCGTGGGGGTCGTCCAGGGGCGCCTGGCTCCAGTCCAGGATGAAGTTGCCCTGGGCCGTGACGAAGGGCTTGCCGTCGGGACCGGGCCGCGGCTTCGTCTTTCCGCCCAGCCCTTCCAGGAAGCGGCGCTCGGGGATGAGGGCGAAGGGCACCACCTCCACGGGCAGCGGGTGCTTCTCGCCCAGCCTTTTGGTGAGCTTGGAGGAGTCCACGACGATGACCACCCGCCCGGAGGCCTGGGCCACGATCTTCTCGCGCAGGAGCGCGCCTCCGCCGCCCTTGATGCAGTTCAGCCGCGGATCGACCTCGTCCGCGCCGTCGATGGTCAGGTCGAGGCTGGGCCGAGCGTCCAGGGTGGCCAGGGGGATGGCCAGTTGCCTGGCCTCTTCCTCCACGCGCCTGGAGCACGGCACGCCGAGCACGTCCTTGAGCGAGCCGTCGCGCAGGAGCGCGGCGAGCTTGAGCAGGGCGTAAGACGCGGTGGAGCCGTGGCCCAGGCCAAGGACCATTCCGCTACGCACGCGCTCCACGGCCTTCTCGGCGGCCAGGCGTTTGTACTTGTCCTCGGGCCCGACGATCCTCATGCCTCGGCGACCTCGGCGCTGCGCTTGCGGATGGCCGCCAGCAGCGCGTCGAAGGACTTGGCGAAGGCGGCCACGCCCTCGGTCTGCAAATCCTCGGTGATCCGCGCGAGGTCGATGCCCTGGGCCGACAGGCGGTCCATGATCCCGGCCAGCCTGGCCTTCTCGGTTTCGCCCGTGAGCAGGGCCAGCTCGGCCCGGCCGTGGTCCAGGAAGGCCTGCAACGTCTCCGGGGGCAGGGTGTTCACGGTCTGGGGGCCGATGAGCTCGTCCACGTACTTCGTGTCCGGGTAGCTCGGGTCCTTGGTGGAGGTGGAGGCCCACAGGGGGCGCTGCACGCGCGCGCCCCTGTCCGCCAGCCGCTCCCAGCGCCGTGTGCCGAAGATCTCGCTGAAGCGGATGTAGGCCCGTCCGGCGTTGGTCACGGCGGCCAGCCCCAGGAGTTCGGACTGGCCGGCCTCCTTGAGCGCGCGGTCCACGGCCGTGTCCACGCGCGAGAGGAAGAACGAGGCCACCGAGGCCACCCGGCTCACGTCCCCGCCGGATTCGGCGAGCTTCTCCAGCCCGGCGATGTAGGCGTTGGCCACGGCTTCGTAGTGGGCCAGGGAGAAGACCAGCGTGGCGTTGACGTTGACCCCGTCGGCGATGAGCCGCTCCAGGGCCGGCACGCCTTCGGCCGTGGCCGGGACCTTGATCATGACGTTGGGCCGGTCCACCTGCTCGAACAGGCGCAGGGCCTCGCTCACGGTGCCCTTGATGTCGTGGGCCAGGTGCGGGTTGACCTCCAGGCTCACGAAGCCGTCCATCCCGGCGGTGGCCTGGAACACCGGCCGCAGGATGTCCGCGGCCATGCGGATGTCCTCCACGGCCAGGGCCTCGTAGGTGTCCATGGCCGACCGGCCGCCGCCGGCCAGCCGTTCCAGGGCCCCGGTGTAGTCGTCGCTCTCGGCGATGGCCTTCTGGAAGATCGTCGGGTTGGATGTCACGCCCGTGACCCCCAGCGCGACTAGCCGCTCCAGTTCTCCGTTCACCAGGAAGGAGCGGCGGATGAAGTCCAGCCACACGGACTGCCCGTGCCGGGCCAACTCGCTCAGTGTATTCATGGGAATCCTCCGTGTGGGGCTTGCCTTGCGTCCCCGGCTTAATCATCCGCTCCCCCGCGAGCCCTTGCGCCCGCTGGACCGTTCCGTGGAGCAGGCGGGGCTTAGCCTGCCCTCTCTAACACGGACTTGACCGTCGCGGCTATCGCTTTTCTGGATATGCCTTCGTATTCCAGCAGCTCGGAAGGCTTGCCGCTCCGGGGCAGCCTGCGTACGGCGAGCACGCGCACGGGCGTGTGCGTCTCGGCCAGCGCCGCGAGCACGGCCTCGCCCAGGCCGCCTTCGGCGTGGTGGTCCTCCACCGTGACCAGGAATCCGGTCTCGCGGGCCGCCTCCAGGAGCGTGGCGGCGTCCAGGGGCTTGATGGAGTAGAGGTCGATGACCCGTACCGGGATGGACTCGGCGGCGAGCGTGTCCGCCGCGGCCAGGGCCTCGTGCAGGGTGATGCCCGCGGCCACGATGGTGCAGCGGTCGGCATCCGAGCGGCGCGGGACCTTGCAGCCGCCGATGGGGAAGGCCTCGCCGGGGCCGTAGAGGATGGGCGTGGCCATGCGCGTGGTGCGGATGTAGGCCATGCCTTTGTAGCCCGCCGCGGCCTCCACGAGCCGCTCGCAGCTCACGGCGTCGGACGGGTAGAGCACGGCGCAGCCCGGCACGGCGCGAAACAGGGCCAGGTCCTCCAGGCCCATCTGCGAGGAGCCGTCCTGGCCGATGGACACGCCCGCGTGCGAGCCGCAGAATTTGACGTTGGCCTCGGAGTAGCGGGCCATGCGGATCTGGTCGGCGGCGCGGGTCAGGAAGGCCGCGAAGCTCGACACGAAGGGTATCCTGCCGCGCGCGGCCAGCCCCACGGCCGCGCCGACCATGTTCTGCTCGGCCACGAACATCTCGAAGAAGCGCTCGGGAAAGGCCTTGGCCAAGATCTCGGCATGGGTCGAGTTGCCCACCTCGGCGTCCAGGACCACAAGCTCGGGGATGGCCGGGGCCAGGCGCGCCAGGGCCTGGCCATAGGCCTTGCGCGTGGCCACGGGTTTGGCCGGGTCGTACTCGGGCTCGGGCGCGGACACGGGCCTGGCGCGGGCCGGCTCGCCAGCGGGCAGTGACGGCGGCGCGGCCAGCTCGCCGCGCGCGTCCAGGTCCACCTCGCCCAGGAGCGCCACGGCCATCTCGAAGGCCTCGGCCGGCAGGGGCTTGCCGTGCCAGCCGGGCTTGTCCTCCAGGGCCGCCACGCCCTTGCCCTTGACCGTGCGGGCCACGATCATGACCGGCCGGTCGTCCGAGCGCCTGTCCGGGGCCAGGGCCTGCGCGTAGGCGTCCAGCACCTGGCCCAGGTCGTGGCCGTCCTCCACCAGGATGGCCCGCCAGCCGAAGGCTTCGGCCTTGCGGCCCCAGGCCGCGATGTCGCGGCCGTGCAGGCTCTCCACGCGCTGGCCCAGGCGGTTGGCGTCCAGAATGCCGATCAGGTTGTCGAGCTTGTAGTGGGCCGCGATCTCCATGGCCTCCCACACGTTGCCCTCGGCCATCTCGCTGTCGCCCAGGAGCACGAATGTCCGGTAGTCGAGCTTGTCCAGGTACCTGGCGTTCAGGGCCATGCCCAGGCCTATGGACAAGCCCTGGCCCAGGGAGCCCGTGGCCGCCTCGGTGAACGGGAAGGCCGGCGTGGGATGGCCCTCCAGGCGGCTGCCGAACTCGCGGAAGGTCAGCAGCTCCTGCTCGTCGATCCGCCCGGCGGCGTGCCACAGGGAGTAGAACAGCGGCGAAGCGTGGCCCTTGGAGAAGATCAGCCGGTCGTTGCCCGCGTACTCGGGCCGGGCCGGGTCGTGGCGGAAAAAACCGCCGAACATGAGCGCGACCATGAGCTCCACGGCCGACAGGGAGGACGTGGGGTGGCCGGAGCCGGCCCTGGTGGAGCAGGCCAGGATGGAGCGGCGCACGAGCAGCGCCAGTCGTTCGAGGTGGGCAAGCTGCTGCATGTCGCGCATGGTGCGGCCTCGCGGTAAACGGATTCGGGACCGGGCCGGAGCCGGCGTGGCCCGCTGCGGGGCCACGGGTTTCTGGTAGCACACTCGGGCGCGCCCGATCCACACAAAAAGCCCATTGTTTCCGGAGCCGCGTCCTCGGCGGCATGCGACCGAACCGGCGGGCCGGGCGCGTTTGACGCAAGGGGCGGCTTCGGCTAAAGCCCCGCTGATTCCCGGCCGCCGGAGTTGACAGCGGCGCGCGAAACCCCATCATGGCCCCGGAGCCCGCATCCGCCGGCCCGCCAGGGACCGATCCCAGCAAGCATACCGAGGAGCCGCCATGGCCGAGACCATCGACGAAATCACGATAAATTACGAGGAGGACGGCCAGCAGCTCGTCAAGGAGCTGGACAAGGAGATCCTGACCAGGGGCGCCTGGACGACCATCCTGTTCCGCTTCCAGCAGCTCGACCGCAAGACCGGCGACTGGGGCAAGACCCAGTACTCCATCCGCCGCTACCGCAAGGTCCAGGGCGAGTACCGCTCCCAGTCCAAGTTCACCATATCGAGCCCGGACCAGGCCAGGAAGATCATCGACACGCTCAACGAATGGCTCGGCCGGGAAGAGCAGGCCTAGCATGCGCTATCCGCACGGCGCGCCTGGCCGACTCAGGGAGACCATGGTCCGCCCTCCGCGAGAAATCGCGGGGTCCAGGGGGATCATCCCCCTGGCGGGTGAGAGCCCGAGAGAGGGCGGAGCCCTCTCTCGGTATTCCACGAGGTCCTAACATGGCCGTACTCAGCGCGCGCGACGTGCGCCTGGCCTTCTCGGGACAGCCGGTGCTCGACGACGTGGCCCTGACCCTGGAGATGGGCGAGCGGGTCTGCCTGCTGGGCCGCAACGGCGCGGGCAAGTCCTCGCTCATGGCCATCCTGGCCGGCCAGGCCAAGCCCGACGGCGGCGAGGTGCACCGCGCCCAGGGCCTGCGCACCGGCCTCTTGCCGCAGGATGTTCCTCCAGGCCTGTCCGGCACGGTCCTGGAGGTCGTGACGTCCGGCCTTGGCGACTTGGGCCGGCACATGGCCGAGCACCACCGTCTGGCCCGCGAACTGTCCGCCGATCCCGGCAGCTCGGCCCTGGCCGCCGATCTGGCCAAGGCCGAGCGCGGCCTGGACGCGGCCGGCGGCTTCGAGGCCCTGCGCCAGGTGGACACGGCCATCTCCAAGCTCGGCCTGGATCCGGACGCGGAGTTCTCGACGCTCTCGGGCGGGTTGCAGCGCCGCGCGCTGCTGGCCCGCGCCCTGGCCGGCGACCCGGACATCCTGTTCCTCGACGAGCCCACCAACCACCTGGACCTGGACTCCATCGCCTGGCTGGAGGACTTCCTCCTGCGCCGGCGCGGCACGCTCTTCTTCGTGACCCACGACCGGGCCTTCCTGCGCCGCCTGGCCACGCGCATCCTGGAGCTGGACCGCGGCCGCCTGACGAGCTGGGCCTGCAATTACGACACATACCTGGAGCGCCGCGAGGCGCAGCTCGAAGCCGAGGCCACGGAGCAGGCCAAGTTCGACAAGAAGCTGGCCCAGGAAGAGGCCTGGATACGCACGGGCATCAAGGCCCGCCGCACGCGCGACATGGGCCGCGTGCGCCGGCTCCACGACATGCGCCGCGAGCGCGCCGCGCGCCGCGAGCGCGTGGGCTCGGCCCGGCTGCTGGCCCAGGAGGCCGAGCGCTCGGGCAAGCTCGTGGCCGAGCTTGAGGACGTGAGCTTCTCCCACGGCGGCCGTCCGGTCATCGAGCGCCTGACCACCGTGATCACAAGGGGCGACAAGCTCGGCATCATCGGCCCCAACGGCGCGGGCAAGACCACGCTGCTGGGCCTCATCCTCGGCCGGCTCAAGCCGACTTCCGGCGAGGTGCGCCTGGGCACGAACATGCAGGTGGCCTATTTCGACCAGTTGCGCGCCGAGCTGGACCACGACAAGAGCGTCAAGGACAACGTGGCCGGCGGCAACGACCAGGTCACCGTGGACGGCAGCCCCGTGCACGTCATGAGCTGGCTGCGCCGCTTCCTGTTCGAGGCCGACCGCGCGCGCATCCCGGTGCGCCTGCTCTCGGGCGGCGAGCGCAACCGGCTCCTGCTGGCCAAGCTCTTCGCCCGGCCCTTCAACGTGCTCGTCATGGACGAGCCCACCAACGACCTGGACCTGGAAACGCTGGAACTCCTGGAGGATCTGCTCGCGGACTTCACGGGCACGCTGCTCCTGGTCAGCCACGACCGCGCCTTCCTGAACAACGTGGTCACTTCGACCCTGGCCTTCGAGGGCCAGGGCCGCGTGGTCGAGTACGCCGGCGGCTACGACGACTGGCTCAGCCAGCGCCAGGCCGCGCAGCAGGCCCAGCAGCAGACCAAGGCTGCCCAGGCGTCCAGGGCTGCCGACGGCAGGGCCGAGAGAGCCGGCCAAGGCGGCCCGCGCAAACTCTCCTTCAAGGAGAAGGCCGAGGCCGAGGCGCGCGGGAAGGAGCTGGCCGAGCTTCCGGGCCGCATTGAAATCCTGGAGGCCGAGCAGGCCGCCATCAACGCGCGCCTGTCCTCACCCGATATCTACGGCGACCCCAAGGCCGTGCAGGCCGCCCAGGCGCGCATGGCCGAGATCGAGTCCGCCCTGGACGCGGCCCTGGCCCGCTGGGAAGAGCTGGAGTCCGCCCAGAAGGCCCACGAGGCGGCATTAGCCAGCGGCGAGGTGCGGGAGTAAGGGGCTGGAGGCGAGCGCCATCATTTTCCGACTGATTGAGAGCCCGGCTGATGCCGGGCTTTCTCTTTTCAACCGCCGCAGACAATAGGCCAGGATAATCCGGCTGAATGTCGGCAGCATGAACCGGCAGTGAGCCGCGGGCATTCAGAAGCCCTGAGCTTATTCCGATGCGTCAACCCGCCCGCCCGTCCTCCTCACTCCGACGTGCAATAAGCAACTTGTCCGACTGCCGGCGCGCCTGATTCCCGCTACAAGTGAAAAGCCGCCCAAAGGCCGCGGCCCGGCTACCGGCCGGTCTGATGGCCTGGGAAATCGCAACGACACCCAAGGAGGCCAGCCGTGCCCCATTCGGTCTGGAAGGGAAGCCTGTCCTTCGGTCTGCTCAACATCCCCGTGGCCCTCTATCCGGGCGAGCGCGGCCATGACCTGCGCTTCACGCTCCTGGACAGCCGGGACCGGGCCAAGGTGCGCTACCGGCGGGTCAACGAGGAGACGGGCCGCGAGGTGCCCTGGAACCAGGTGGTCAAGGCCTACGAGTACGACGGCGGCGACTACGTGCTCGTGACCAGGGAGGATTTCGAGAAGGCCAGGGTGGAGACCACGCGCAACGTGGAGATACTGGCCTTCGTCAATGCCGAGGACATGGCGCCGATCTATTTCGAGCGGCCCTATTTCCTGGAGCCGGCCGAAGGCAGCGAGAAGGTCTACGCGCTTCTGCGCGAAACCCTGGTGCGCACGGGCAAGGCGGGCGTGGCCAGGCTGGTCATCCACGAGCGCGAGCACCTGGCCGCGCTCCTGCCCTACGGCCGCGTGCTCCTGCTGAACCTGCTGCGCTTCCACCAGGAGCTGCGCAACCCCGAGGAGCTTCGGCTGCCCGGAGCGGCCTCGGAGTACAAGGTGAGCGAGCGCGAGCTGAACATGGCCCAGACGCTGGTGGAGGCCATGGCCGGCCCGTGGCGGCCCGAGCAGTATCACGACGAGTACCGCGACAAGCTCAAGGCCTGGATCGACGAGAAGATCGCCACCGGAGCCGAGGCCCGCGCGCCCGAGCCCGAGGAGGAGCCCGCGCCAACGGGCAAGGTCGTGGACATGATGGACCTGCTGCGGCGCAGCGTGGAGCAGACCCGCCGCGCCAGGGAGGAGCAGGAGCAGCGCGAGACCGGCCGCGGCCGGCGCAGACGGGCCGCTGGGGAATAGATAACCCGAGAGAGAGCGTCGCCCTCTCTCGGACTTTCTCCCGCCGAGGCCCTATCTTGATGAGCGGCCCTTGGAAACCGCGTTCTATTGGCGGGTTGGCCTAAGCGCACCAGCATTAAACATGGGGGTCCAGGGGCCCTCGGCCCCTGGCGGGGAGAGGTCCGGAGAGGGGCGAGGAGCCCCTCTCCGGCTGCGCGGCAAGGCGCAAGGGAGGAGCATGGCGCGACTGACCGACTACCGGCGCAAGCGCGACTTCGAGCGCACGCCCGAGCCATCGGGCCGCGAAACGACATCCGAGCCGGGCCGCGGGTTCATCATCCAGAAGCACAAGGCGCGCAGGCTGCACTACGATTTGCGCCTGGAACTGGACGGCGTGCTTCTGTCCTGGGCCGTGCCCAAGGGGCCGAGCCTGGACCCCGGCGAGCGGCGGCTGGCCGTGCGCGTGGAGGACCATCCCATCGAGTACGCGAGCTTCGAGGGCGTCATCCCCGAGGGCGAGTACGGCGGCGGCACGGTCATGCTCTGGGACCGGGGAAGCTGGGAGCCCGAGGGCGATCCGCGCGAGGGCCTGCGCCAGGGCAAGCTCCACTTCCGCCTGCGCGGCGAGAAGCTCTCGGGCGGCTGGGTGCTCGCGCGCATGGGCGGCAAGCGCGCCACGGACAAGGACTGGCTGCTCATCAAGGCCCGCGACGAGGAGGCCGATCCGAGCCGGGACATCGAGGCCGAGCGGCCCGAGAGCGTGGCCACGGGCAGGGAGCTGGACGACATCGCGGACGCGGCCGAGGGCGTCTGGAGCGGCGCGGCCGGCAGGACAGGAAAAAGACACAGCAAATCCGGGACAACCGAGGGCTTCGAGCAGGTGCGAGTCGGCGGACTCGATGGCGAAGTCGTGCTCAGGGTCAAGGCCAAGCCGCGAGGCGCGTTCAAGACTGACGAGGCCAGGACAAGGGATGGCGACGCCGGGCACGACGGCATGGAAAAAACCGCGGGGGCGCAGGGGCATCATTCCCCTGCCGAGAGAGAGCCCGAGAGAGAGCGGCGTCCTCTCTCGGGTCAAGGGCCTGCCGCTCCAGGCAAGAGCCCCGGCGGCCGGGCCGAGGCGGACGTTGCGTCCCGAGCGCGGCCGGGCCTGCCGGATTTCGCGGCCCTGCCCGGCGCGCGGCCCGGCCCCATGCCGGCCAAGCCCCAGCCGCAGTTGGCCATGCTCGTGGACGCGCCGCCCGTGGGCAGGGACTGGCTGCACGAGATCAAGCTCGACGGCTACCGCCTGCTCCTGCTCCTGGAGGCGGGCAAGCCCAGGTTCATGACCCGGGGCGGCGAGGACTGGACCCACCGCTTCCCGGATCTGGCCCGCGCGGCCATCCGGCTTCCGCTCGCGCGGGCCGTGCTCGACGGCGAGGCCGTGGTGATCGACGAGCAGGGCCGTTCGGATTTCCAGGCCATGCAGAACATGCTCAAGGGCCTCGGCTCGGGCCGGCTGGTCATGTACCTGTTCGACATGCTGCACGCCGAGGGCGTCGACCTCACGGGCTGCGGGCTGGAGACGCGCAAGGAGGCCCTGCGGGCCGTGCTCCACGCCGCCGGGCCGTCGGCCCTGCGCTTCTCGGAGCACATCGCGGGCAAGGGCGCGGCCGTGCTGGAGAACGCCTGCCGCCTGGGCCTGGAGGGCATCGTGAGCAAGCGCGCCGACGCACCCTACGAGCCCAGGCGCGCGCCCACCTGGCTCAAGGTCAAGTGCGTCCAGCGCCAGGAGGTGGTCATCGCGGGCTGGACAGACCCCAAGGGCACGCGCGCGGGCTTCGGCGCGCTCCTGGCCGGGGTTCGCGACGAGCGCGGCCGGCTGACCTATGTGGGCAAGATCGGCACGGGCTACGACGGCCAGACCTTGGGCGAGCTCTCGGCGCGGCTGGCCGGCCTGGGCGCGGAAGCGTCGCCGTTCACCAGCACGCGCGGCATCAAGCATCCCGCCGAAACGCACTGGGTGCGGCCCGAGCTGGTGGCCGAGGTGGAGTTCGCCGGCTGGACCCGCGACGGGATCATGCGCCATCCGTCGTTCATGGGCCTGCGCGAGGACAAGCGGCCGGACGAGGTCGTGCGCGAGACGCCGGCCAAGGCTCCGGGCCGCCAGCCGAGCAGGAGCCGCCGGGGCGCCGTGCGCCGCTCGCCGGCCAAGTCCGTCGCGCGCGTGACGCATCCGGACAAGCTGCTCTATCCGGACACGGGCCTGACCAAGGGCGGCCTGGCCGACTACTACCGGGAAGTGGCCTGGCTCATGCTCCCGCACGTGGCCGACAGACCGCTCAGCCTGGTGCGCTGCCCGGACGGCCTGGAGAAAGGCTGCTTCTTCCAGCGCCACCCGGCGGGCGCGCTGCCCGCCGGGACGCGCGGCGTGCGCGTGCCGCAGGGCAAGGACGGCAAGGGCGAGCGCACCTGGCTGAGCGTGGCGGACCTGGACGGGCTCGTGGGGCTGGTGCAGGCCGGCGTGCTGGAGATCCACGCCTGGGGCGCGCGCAACGAGGACCTGGAGCGGCCCGATATCCTGGTGCTGGACCTGGACCCCGGCGAGGGCGTGGAGCCGGCGCGCACGGTGGCGGCGGCCCTGGATCTGCGCGACACATTGGCAGGCCTGGGACTGGCCAGCTTCGTCAAGGCCACGGGCGGCAAGGGCTTCCACGTGGTGGCTCCCCTGTCCCGCAGGCCCGGCTGGGACGAACTGCGGGAGTTCGCGCGGGCCGTGTCCGAGGACCTGGCCGCGCGCCGTCCCGGCGAATACGTGACCATGGCCACCAAGTCGCGCCGTCCCGGCAGGATCTTCATCGACTGGCTGCGCAACGCGCGGGGCGCGAGCAGCGTGGCCCCGTACTCCACGCGGGCCAGGCCGGGCGCGCCCGTGGCCGCGCCCCTGGAGTGGCCGGAGCTGACTCCGGACCTGACGCCGGACGCCTTCGACGTGCAATCCATGCTGCGGCGCGTGGCCGGGCTGCGCGCGGACCCGTGGCAGGGCTTCTTCGACCTGCGCCAGGGCTTGATGCCGACCATGTGGCGCCAGCTCGGGCGCAAGCGGCCCAGAACCTGAAGCGGCTCGGCCGCCCGCTGCCTGGCCCATGGCGCGCGAGCCGGGCCATGTCCGCGGGCTTGCCGATGGAGCCGTTCATGCCCGCGCCGAGGGTGCGCTCCAGGCCGGGCGGTCCGCCAGGCAGCCCGCCGGGCAGCCCGACGGGCACTTTGGCAGGCGCGCGCATGTCAATGATCGAGCAGGAGGGATCGAGCAGGGACCGAGCAGGAACCGAGCAGGGCCATGTGTCTGCGTCGAAGCCCTCTCCAATAAAGGTTGATCTGCCGGTCGGATTGCATGTAAGGAGAAGGCTGTCCGGAAACAACGCCATGTCGACCAAGAAACCCGCGTGCATCTCCATACAGCCTCCCCGGGAGCCCATGATCGGTGTGTTCTCCACCGTGAGGACGACGCGCGTGGGCTTTGGCGCCACGTCCTCCAAGGTCAAGGAGACCATCTACTATCTTGTGCGCGAACTCGAGGACGGCAGCTACGAGACCCAGCCGCTCAACGGCAACTGGCTGCCCACGGGCTTCAAGGCGGTCATCATCAAGGACCAGCTCCTGCAGCAGTACATGCCCGAGCCGGAGTTCTACACGAAAAACGTGCTGCCCAAGATGAGCGAACTGCGCAAGGCCCTGGCCTGGGGCGACAAGTACCGCCAGCAGGGCAACCATTTCTCGGCCGAGATGGAGTACGGCAAGGCGCTCAAGCTCGATGAGGACAACGTGCGGGCCACGTTCGGCATCGGCATCTGCTACATCGAGCGCGGCGAGAAGGAGAAGGCGGACCAGGTCTTCCGGAAGCTCGTGGGCATGGAGGCCGCTTTCGAGGGCGAGCACAAGCACCTGTTCAACGAGTTCGGCATCGCCTTGCGCAGGGGCGAGATGTACGAGCAGGCCATCGCCTACTACGAGCGCGCCGTGGCCCTGGCCCCGGACGATGAGAACCTCCATTTCAACATCGCCCGAGCCGCCTATCAGAAGGGCGACGTGCGCATGGTCTACCGCCACGTGAGCCTGTGCCTTGAGCTCAATCCGGGCCATGAGAAGGCCTTGCAGGTCAAGGCCCACCTGGACCGCAAGGTGGGCAAGAACGTCGGCGTCGCGCTCCAGAAGACCGCCAAGGAGGAAGCCGCCGCCACGCCGGCCGCTGCCGGTCAGCCCCAGCAGCCTGTCCAGCCCGAGCCCAGGGCCGGGGATGCCGCCGCCAACCCGCTCTTCGAGCATGAGGCGCCCAAGGGCGATTCCGGCGCCAATCCCTACGCGCCGACGATCAAGCTGCGCACCCGCCAGGCGGCCCAGACCAAGAAACCCTCGTGAGCAGCGGCCAGCGCCGGCTGCCCCGAGACAATCCCGAGATAATCCCCGAGACAATTCCATGATGCCGCGCCCGCGCCTCGTCGTCCTGGGCCTCGACGGCCTGGGCCTGTCCCTGGCCCGCGAGCTGTGCGGCCTGGCCGAACTGCCGGCCCTGGCCCGGTTGGCCCATGACCCGCGTACGACCAACGTGGACTCCGAGCTGCCCGAGCTCTCGCCCGTCAACTGGACCTCCTTCCTCACCGCCGCCGGACCGGGCGAGCACGGCGTGTACGGCTTCACGCGCCTGGACCCCGCGAGCTACGCGCTGTCGATCTGCGACTCGGGCCACGTGTGCGTTCCGACCATCTTCGACCGCCTGGGAGCCAAGGGCTTGGTCTCCAAGGTGCTCAACCTCCCGAACACCTATCCGGCCAGGCCCGTGCGCGGCATGCTCGTGGCCGGCTTCGTGGCCCCGGAGCTGACCCGCGCTACCCATCCGCCCGTGCTGGCCTCCATCCTCGGCCGCCAGGGCTACATCCTGGAGGCCGAGACCTCCCGCGGCCGCTCCGACCCCGGCCTGCTCCTGGACGGCCTGGCTCGCAGCCTGGCCTCGCGCCGCGCGGCCTTGGAGCTCCTGTGGCAGGGCCTGGACTTCGAACTCTTCGTCTACGTGCTCACCGAGACGGACCGGCTCTTCCACTTCCTCCTGGACGCCGTGCTCGATCCGGGCCACGGGCTGCACGGCCGCTGCATGGAGTTCCTGCGCCAGTGGGACCGGGCCGTGGCCGACGTCCTGGAGCGCTACGAGGCCCTGCCCGAGCCCAAGCGGCTCATGGTCCTGGCCGATCACGGCTTCACCCGTTTGGTGACCGAGGTGGACGTGAACGTCTGGCTGCGCGAACGGGGCTATCTGCACCTGCTGCCCGCCGCGCAGGGCGGGGAGGGCGCCCAGTGGGACGCGACGCGCATCGCGCCCGAGTCCCGCGCCTTCGCCCTGGACCCCGGCCGCGTGTACCTGCACGACCGCGAGCGCTTCGGCCGGGGCCGGCTGACCCGCCGCGAGGCCCTGGCCGCGCGCGAGGACATCCGCCAAGGGTTGCTGGCCCTGCGCTTCGAGGGCCGGCCGGTCATGGAGGCCGTGCACCTTGGCGAGGAGCTTTACCAGGGGCCGCAGGCGCACCGCGCGCCGGATTTGGTCTGCCAGGCGCGGCCCGGCTTCGACCTCAAGGCCAAGTTCGACCGGCGGGAGGTCTTCGGCCTGTTCGGCCGCACCGGCACGCACACGGCCCATGACGCCATCTTCCATGACAGCCTGGGTGCGCGGCCGGGCCTGTTGCGGGATACGGGCAGGCTGGTGCTGGAGCATTTCGGGCTGGCTGACTGACGCATGATGCGCTCCATGGGTGACAAATGCACGGGCTTGGCCTATAGAATGGCGCGATAACCATGGAGCGCCGTCATGAAACAGATCGCAAGCGCCTTTCTCGACCACTTCGTCTTCGGCGGAGCGCAGGCCTTGATCAGTCTGTCGCCTTCCGCGCCCGCGGACCTCAAGCTGCTCGCCAAGCGCCTCTGCGGCCCACGGCCGCAAGAGGCCATGATCTGCCTCTACGAGGGCCTGGCCGCCATGGCCGAGGCCGAGCCCTGCCAGATCCCCCATTTCGACCCGGAAATCTGCCCCGTGTCCTTCATGCGTGAGCTCGCGGACGAGCTGGCGCGCATGGAGCGCCCGGCGTCCGAGCGCGCGGCCTGAAACCCATGGGTATCCGTTACCTGTGGACCGGCCTTGAGGGCTGCTGGGATGCCTCGGGCAGGTCCACGGACTGCGCCGGGAGCGGCCAGGACGCCGAGATGCGGCCTGGCGAGCCCTGGCCCGAGCCGCGCTTCGAGCTCCAGGGGCAAGGCGGCGGGCTGATCCTGGACCGGGCCACGGGCCTGACCTGGACCCGCGAGGCCAATTTCCTCGGCTTTCCCTCCCCGTGGGTTGAGGCCCTGGAGGCCGTGCGGCGCATGAACGCCGAAGCCGTCCTGGGCCACGCCGACTGGCGCATGCCCAACCGCCGCGAGTTGCGCAGCCTGGTCAGCCATGGCGCGCGCAAGCCGGCCCTGCCCGCCGGCCATCCCTTCCAGGGCGTGTTCCTGGGCTGGTACTGGACCTGCACCACCTCGGCCATGGCCCCGGCCTATGCCTGGCATGTGCACATGGAGGGCGGCCGCATGTTCTACGGCCGCAAGGACCAGGACTGCCTCCTGTGGCCCGTGCGCGGGACGAGCCCCGTGCTGCCGGCCACGGGCCAGACAGGCTGCTTCGACGCCCTGGGCCGGGAGATCGCTTGCGGCGGGACGCTCCAGGACGGCGAGCTGCGCGCGGGCGTGGCCTGGCCCGAGCCGCGCTGGGAGTTCCTGGGCGACTCCGTGCGTGACGGACTCACGGGCCTGGTCTGGCATCGGTCGGCCAATCTCGCGGGCCGGTTCGTGCCCTGGCGGCAGGCCCTGGACATGGCCGCCGATCTGTCCGCCCGCGAGGGACCGGCCTGGCGGCTGCCGACCATCAACGAGCTGGAATCCCTGGTGGACGCCTCGCGTCACTCCCCGGCCCTACCGGCGGATCATCCATTCCTGGCCGTGCCCGAGGCCTGCTGGTCCTCGACCACCAGCTTCTTCGAGCCCGACTGGGCCTACTGCCTCTACTTCCATAAGGGCGCCGTGGGCGTGGGCTACAAGCCCAACCCCGAGTTCGCCGCCTGGCTCGTGCGGGACGAGTAGACACGAAAAAGCCCGGCCGAGGCCGGGCTTGCGTACTCTGTCCAAGGAAAGCGGAGTCTAGAACTGCACGAACAGGTTGGCGCCCCAGATGACCGTGGTGCTGTGGGGCGTGCCGTACTTCTCGAAGCCGGGCGTCGCGCCGCCGGTGATGTCGGGGTTGCGCACCCAGTCGCCGTCGCCGCCGTTCACGTTCCAGTAGCGGAAGAACGGCTCCAGGCCCAGGCCCACGGCCTCGAACTGCTTCGTGATGTACGCCGACAGGCGCAGCCCGTAGCCGAAATCGAGGTCGTTGATGGCCTCGCCCCGGCGGCCGTTCGTGCCGTGAAAATCCGTGGTCGTCCAGCCGTCCACGAGGAGGTCCAGCTCCGCGCGCGTGCCGAAGTCCACGCTGGGCATGAGGGAACTCTGCGTCTCGGCCCCCAACGGGATGTAGAAGTAGGTCTGGGTCTGGTCGCGCGCGTCGGAGCTGTGCACGTTGTTGCTCCAGTAGCGCAGGGCCAGGCCCGTGTATGGCGTGAGCACGAGGTTGTCGTGGAAAAGGATGTCATAGCCCACGATGCCGCGCCCATCGAAGATGACTTCGCGGGAATTGGCCGAGACGCCGTTATCGTAGTCCGTGATGCCGAAGAGGAGCTCGGCTTCGCCCCGGACCATGAGCGGATAGAAGGCGTCGTGGTAGGTGTAGCTCACGGACGGGCCTATGAGCAGGCCGTCGATGTCCTCTTTGCCGGCCCCGTAGTCGAAGGAGGCCTGCGATACGCGCACGCTCAGGCTGTGCTCCCTGAGCAGCATGTTGGGATGCTGGGCCTGGGCCTGGGCCAAGGCGGGCAGGGCGAGGGACAGCACGAGTAGTATGAGGGCCTTGCGGGTCACGGCGGTCTCCATGCGTTGATAGATCACTGTTGCGCGGCCGGTCGCGGCGGCATGCCCGCCGCGCTGGCAGCGAAGTGTACATATTTGCGCCGTGGTAGGGAAGGGGTAAATGGCCGCGCGGTAGCCGACTGTCCCGGCCCTGACGGGAGTGTGGTCTTGCCGGTTTGCCGCATGCCGGGATCGAGCGCGGTGGCGGCTCTGGAGAGATGCGCATGGATCTGTTTCAGTGGAGCAGGGCCTGGAGAACGGCTTCATGGAAATGGGATTTGCAGCTAGGTGAACCGCTGGGCATTGCCGGCGGCTTCATTCCGCACGTGCGCGGTCCAGGGCGCGCGACCGTCTCGTCTTGGGGAGATCTCGGGCGCTTCGGCCGCGTGGAGACGGGCTTTTTCACGGGCCAAGCCGAGAAGGCGCGCGGAGCCATCCGCGCGCCTTTTTCCGTCCATCGGAGACGCCTCGGCCGCCGTGCAACACGGGGCCGAGGTCGCCGGCTGCTACTTCTTGTCGATGTCCTTCTCGCTCTCGTCGATCTCGTGCGGGTCGATGTTCGAGCGGGTGACGTCCGAGGTCACGTCGGACTCGAAATCCTGGGCGGAATACCCCGCTTTCTTGGCTTCCTGGATCCGATGCTCGCACTCCTCCTTGCTGCCGCAGGTGGGGCAAGGCATGGGATAATCTAAATTAACCATAGCTACCTCCCTTGGGTTGTTAGTCCGCTCAGAATCAAGTTTATGATCCATCCGAGCGGCTTTGGCAACCCGCTTGGCCTTTTTTTCTTCCGGCAATAATTGCCGTGTGCGGCCCGTAAAATAGTGTTCAACTTGATATGTGCAGTGGTTGGCAGCTTTGTAGCAGTGCCAAAAGTATAAAGTACAGGACATGGCCGATAATGATGCAATGATGTTGATCATGGATGATTCGGTCGTGAACCGGAGCAACAGTCTGATCCGCCTGCCAGCGCGCGTCGCAAGAGACCCGCTGCTGGCCGGGAAGGCTGCCCGCGGGGCGAGCGCGGCCCCGGAACCCTACAGGAGATATGCGCAACTTCGCGGCCAAAGGGATTGCAAAACGCCGCCAGTGGCGTAATCTGCGCCATGGGTGGCGGCTTGCCGCCAACAGCGTGACTGGCGGCGTGTCCGGGGGCGTGAACCGGGGGGCCGGCAGGGACGGGAGGTTGAGGAGGCTGCGAAGGAGTGCGGGAAGGATGCGAGGGAGCGAAAAAAAAGGGTCCGGGAGAACCCGGACCCTGGGAAGGTCTGGTAGCGGGGACCGGATTTGAACCGATGACCTTCGGGTTATGAGCCCGACGAGCTACCAAGCTGCTCCACCCCGCAACACGTGAGAGGGGATATCTAGGCTATGCGGAAACATCTGTCAACGTGGGATTGAAACTTTTTTGCATCCTTGACGGAAACACCCATGAAAACAATAGATTGCGTATCAATAATTGTTCCAGTCTTCAATGAGGAAGACAGCCTGGGCGCGCTGCTGGGCGAGATCGAGGCGGCCATGGGACGCCTGGACAAGGCCTGGGAGGTCGTCTTCGTGGACGACGGCAGCACCGACGGCAGCCTGTCCGTGCTGCGCGCGCTGGCCAAAGGCAAGCCCCACGTGCGCTACATCGCCTTCGCGCGCAACTGCGGGCAGAGCGCGGCCTTCAAGGCAGGCTTCGAGGCCGCCGCCGGCGATGCGCTCGTGACCATGGACGCGGATCTGCAGAACGATCCCAGGGACATCGAGGTCATGCTCGGGCTCTACGAGAGCGGCTACGACATGGTCATCGGCTGGCGTGCCTGCCGCCGGGACACCTGGGCCAAGCGCTGGGGCTCGCGCGTGGCCAACCGCGTGCGCAACCGCCTGACCCGCGAGAGCGTGTGCGACACCGGCTGCTCGCTCAAGGTCATGGACGCGGCCATGGCCAGGCGCGTGCCCATGTTCACCGGCATGCACCGCTTCCTGCCCACGCTCCTCAAGCTCCAGGGCGCCAGGGTCGCCGAGCTGGCCGTCAACCACAGACCCAGGCGCTTCGGCCTGTCCAAATACGGCAACTGGGAGCGCCTCAAGGCCGGGCTGGGGGATCTCGTGGCTGTGCGCTGGATGCAGAGCCGCTGGTTCAACTACGAGATCAAGGAGAGCAAGTGAGTCCGGGCGCGTATCAGGGCGTCGAAACCCTCAAGCGGCCCGGCGGCTGGGCACAGGGGTTGGCCGGGGCGCTCCTGCCGGCCGCGATCCTGATCGCGGCCGCGGCCCTGGCCCACCGGGCCGGGCTCGCGGATCTGCTCGGCCAGGAGAGCGTGGACGGCTGGATACGCGGGCACGGCCCGGCTGGCTGGCTCCTGTTCGTGGGCCTGGCCGGACTGGCCACGGCCCTGGCCGTGCCGCGCCAGGCCGCCAGCTTCATGGGCGGCTACGCCTTCGGCTTTCTTGGCGGCAGCCTCCTGGCGCTGGCCGCCGCCGGCCTGGGCTGCGCGCTCGGCTTCTGGTACGCGCGGCTGGCGGGCCGCGCCTGGCTGCCCCGGCGCAGGGGCGCGCGCATGGCCAGGCTGGAGGAGCTCCTGCGCAGGGACCCCTTCGGCATGGCCCTGCTCATCCGCCTGCTGCCCGTGGGCAACAACTTCCTGACCAACCTGCTGGCCGGCGTCTGCGGCGTGCCCTTCCGGCCATTCCTGTCCGGCTCGCTGCTCGGCTATGCGCCGCAGACGCTCATCTTCGCCCTGCTGGGCAGCGGCATCACCGTGGCTCCGGCCTGGCGCGTGAGCCTGTCCGTGTTTCTCCTGGCCGTCTCGGCCCTGCTCGGCTGCCGCATGTACCGCAAAAGCGTCCTGGCCAGGGCGCTGGGCGCGGGGGCCTAGCGCCTGGCGCATCCGGCGGGCCCTCCTGGCCCGCGCGGCCTGTTTTCAGCAGGCTGATGGGGGCGTCTCGTCCGCCTTCCTTTCGCGGCGAGCCCGAGCTTGGCCACGGCTTGCCAACCGCGACTCTCATGATTACTGCCATGGGGCTTCCGGACGCGTCCTCGGCGACCGGGCAGGAGGTATTCACGGATGTCTGTCGGAAAGCCCTTGAGGTTCGCCTTTGTTTCCAATTCCGAACGGATCGCCCGCACGGTCAAGGCCTTCGAGGATCCTGGCCGCGAGCGCATCGAGGTGCGCTTGGCCAGCATGGAGGAGGCCCTGCCCGTGGCCAGGGATTGCCTGGCCGACGGCGTGGAGGTCGTTCTCGGCGGCGGGGCCACGGGCCGGCTCCTGCGCGAGCAGCTCAGATTGCCCGTGGTGACCATCGCCCGCCGGGACATCGACGTGCTCCGCGCGCTCATGCGCGCCAGGGAGCGCTCCCGCAAGATCGGCCTGACCTGCTTCGGCGGGTCGGCCTCGGGCGCGGAGCTCATGGCGGAGATACTGGGCGTGGACGTGCGCGTGCTCGATTTCCGGACCACGCCCGAGCTGGTGGCCGGCATCACGAGCGCCGTGCGGGACGGCTACCGCTGCATTGTCGGCGGCGGCATCTGCAAGACCATCGCCGAATCCTTGGGCGGGGAGGGCTTCGTGGTCGCGCCCGGAGAGCGGGTCATCCGGCAGGCCCTGGAAGAGGCGCGCGTCATCGCGGAAAGCCAGCGACGCGCCAAGCAGGAGGCCGAGCGGCTGCGGGTCATCCTGCACTCCGTCAAGGAAGGCGTCGTGGGCGTCGATTCCGAGGGCCGGATAGACCTCATCAATTCCATGGCCGCCGAGATGTTGCGCCTGGATTCCGGAAGAGTCCTGCTCCAGCCAATGCCCGAAATCGTGCGCGGGGCCGGCCTGCACAAGGTGCTGGAGAGCGGCGAGGCCGAGGTGGACCAGTTCCGGCGCGTGGGCGGCGTGGACATGATCGTCAGCGCCATGCCGGTCAACGTCTCCGACGGGACGCGGGCCGCGGTGGCCACTTTCACGCGCGTCTCGCGCATTCAGGACCTGGATCGCAGGCTCAAGGAGAAGCTCTACGCCAAGGGATTCGTGGCCCGCTACTGCCTGGACGACCTCAAGGGCTCGTGCGAGGCCATGGTCCGCCTGCGCGGCAAGGCCACCCAGTACGCGGCCACGGACGCCGCCATCCTCATTCAGGGCGAGACGGGCACGGGCAAGGAGATCCTGGCCCAGGGCATCCACGCGTCCAGCCTTCGCCGGGACAAGCCGTTCGTGGCCGTGAACTGCTCGGCCCTGCCCGAAACGCTCCTCGAAAGCGAGCTGTTCGGCTACGAGGAAGGAGCCTTCACGGGCGCCAAGCGCGGAGGAAAGCAGGGCCTGTTCGAGCTGGCGGGCGGCGGCACGCTCTTCCTGGACGAGCTGGCCGACATATCGCCAAGCCTCCAAGTGCGCCTGCTGCGCGCCCTGGAGGAGAAGGAGATCATGCGCGTGGGCGGCGACAGGATCATCCCCACCGACGTGCGCATCATCACCTCGACCTACAAGGATCTGGCCCAGGAGGCCAGGGCCGGCCGCTTCCGCCCGGACCTCTATTTCCGCATCGCCACGCTCAAGCTCCATACGGTTCCCCTGCGCGAGCGGGTCGAAGATATCCCCGCCCTGCTCGCAGCCCTGTTCTCGCGCTACCGGATACCAGGGAAGCTCTCGCCATTGCCGCTCTCCCAGCCGGTCCAGACACGCATGGCCCACCATTCCTGGCCCGGCAATGTCCGCGAGCTCGACTCGCTGGCGCAACGCTATGCCGCCCTTGCCGGCATGACCGGCGGCGATGGCCAGGCCTTGCTCATGGAGATCATGGATGAGCTCTGCCGCGAGGCCATGCCGCCCTGCGGGGAGGTCGAGCCGGCTCTGGCTCCCGCTAGCGGGCAGGCAAGCTTCAAGGAGCGCATGCGCGCCCATGAGCAGGGGCTCATCGCCGAGGCGCTCCGACAGACTGGCGACAACAAGGCCGAGGCGGCCAGGCTGCTCGGCGTCAGCATCAATACGCTGTGGCGCAAGCTGCGCGAGCAGTGACGCCGCCTCGTCCTGGAATATCAGTCTGCTTCCTCCCGGTCCCGGCCACTGGCGGTCGATTGCCGTCAGCGGGCCGCGAGGCTTTTTTCCGCGCCTACCCGCCTGCCCGTGGCTGGCGCTTGCCCGGAACGACCTTGCGCCAGCCTTGGCGGCGCGGGAGCTTGTAGCCCGCCTGGGCCGCCTTGCGGCCAAGCCGCGCCTCGAGTCTGGCTGTCTCGCTGACGACGGGCAGCCCGCCCGCTGCCGCCTGCTCAAAAAACGGCCTCAAAAACGTCCGCTCCGCGCCCAGAGTCATGTTCTCGCGGCGACGTCCGCCGCGAACCGGCCTGTCGCCTTCTCGAAGCAACCCCGTCGCCCATCGGTTTCATCTTGCCCCGTTCGAGTTTGGGGGCCGGCTCGAAACTAACGCATTTTGCGAATCAACCGAGAGAGGACGTCACCGCCTTGAGCTATTGCAGCCAGGGATGGTTTTCTCAACTCAATCGCAAATTGCCATAGTTCCAATAGTGATACGCTTCGCACCATTTTTGGGAGCAATGCGCAGTACGGTTTCACCGGGCTGGCTAAAAAATCATTATATAACAACATAATATCTTATCGTAACAAGTTGGCATGGCATCTGCATTTAGAGCGCAATCCTGTATTGAAATCCGCATTTACAATTATAATTCAAAGGACTGCCCTATGTATCTCGCATTGGTAGGCGCTGCGTTCGTGGTGGGGACTCTGATCGGGACGGTAGGAGTCGGAGGTATCCTGCTGATTCCGGCTCTTTCCGCATTTGCCTCGCTTTCGACGCACACGGCCATGGCAACCGCATTGTTCAGCTTCATCTTCACCGGAGTGGTCGGAACTTGGCTCTATCATCGCCGCGGCAGCATCGATTGGCGCATCACAATTCCAGTGTGCGTTGGCGGAGCGTTGTTCGGCTACGTCGGCGCGCTGGCCAACTCCCTGTTCGACGCGCGCACGCTGAACATCCTGCTCTCCGCAGTCATCATCTTCGCTGGCGTATACGCTCTCAAGCCGTACAACGGAGCCCGCACATTCACCTTTGAGCCCGGCAACAAGATGCACCTGCTCCTGCTCGTGGCCATCGGCGGCGCAGTGGGTTTCGGATCGGGCCTTACCGGAGTCGGCGGGCCTGTCCTGTCGGTTCCGCTCATGGTCATAATCGGCTTTGCGCCCCTGACCGCCATCGCCACCAGCCAGGTCATCCAAATCACGGCGGCCATGTCGGGCACGATCGGCAACCTCACCTATGGCAGCATCGACTTCACTGTCGCTTCATGGGTGACGGTGGTGGAGGTCGCCGGCGTCATGCTGGGCGTGAAGATCGCTCATTCCGCCCAGGCCAAGCACCTCAAGCGCCTGGTTTCCGCGGTCTGCATACTCGTGGGCGGGTTCATCCTCGCAAGGTCGCTGGGCTTCATTGCCACGACGACTCAGACTGTCGCTTTGGTCCAATAAAGACAACCCCTTGAAAATCCAAAGGAGTAAGACATGGCTGTACGACTCAAGGAAAAACCCATCTTCATGATCGGCGCCGAGCGTTCCGGCACAACGCTGGTCATGGCTCTGCTGGGTTGTCACTCGCGCATCGCGGTTCCCGAGGTGGTCTGGTACTATCCCCGCTTTCAGCCGTACCTGCACACCTTCGGCGATTTGAGCGTCGAGGAGAACTACCGTACCCTGGCCTCGGAGATGGTGTTCGGCCTCAAGACTCCCTTCTGGGGCATGCAGGTCAATCCCCGCACCATCGTGGACGAAGTCATCGAGCTCGCCCCCGAGCGCAGCTTCGCGGGTCTTTACGCCGGAATGCACATGCGCTTCGCGCAGTCCGTGAACAAGCCGCGCTGGGGTGAGAAGACGCCTCACAATCTCTTCTTCGTCGGCCCCATGCACAACGACTTCCCCGAGGCGCAGTTCATCTACATCACCCGCGACGGCCGCGACGCCAGCGTGGACTACATGGAGTCCTCCTTCGGTCCCAACAACATCTACATGGCCGCCAACTCGTGGAAGCGTTGCTGGAATGCGGTCAAGCCGTGGCGCGAATCGCTTCGCGACAAGGGCCTGTGGTTCGACATCAAGTACGAGGAGCTCGTCCGCCAACCTGAAAAAGTCCTTCGCGAAACCTGCGCCTTCCTTGGCGAGGAGTTCGAGCCCGGCATGTTCGACTTCCACAAGACCGACCTTGCCAAGGCCCGCGGCGCGACCCGAGATCACAAGCCGCTCGGTCACGCCATCAGCGACAAGTACGTCGGCATTCATAAGGATCTGCTCAGCCTGCGCGATCAGCGGATCTTCGCCGCCGAGGCTGGCAAGGAGCTGGTCGAAGCCGGCTACGAGCTTGACGTGGAGCCCCTGGAGCTGAGCGAGGAGCTCAAGGAGAAGTACCGCGACTTCGACGGCCGCATCCGCGCGGCGACCCTCGACGGCTTCGAGGGACACATCGTGTACGAGAGCTACAACGACTGGCTGATCGATCAACGCGAGGAGCGCCGCAAGAAGGGCATCTGGAAGGAAAGCGACAACCCGCGTTCGTTCCCCCAGGGCGATCCCGAGGAAGAGATCATTTGTGGTCAGCGGGCCGCAACCATCTGGAAGCGCCATTTTGCGATCAAGCGTCAGTACACGGGCAAGCTTGCGCTGTAGCCGATAACATGGAGGGCGGGGGCGCCCCGCCCTCCAAATAGCGGTCAATCCGCTGAAACATCCATACCGGATACGCTTCTCCTAGAGGGGGAGATATGTCACAGGATACACAAGCTCTTGGCATGTCCCGGGGTAGCGGATTCTCGCGCTTCCTCGCGGATTTCTGGGCCAATGCGGCCAGCACCGGAGTTTCACCTCGAAAATCGTTCATTGGCTTCTTTCTCGCGTGGATTGTATTTTTCGGCATCATTTTCCTGATGCCCTTGCCGGAAGGGCTTTCTCCGGCGGGTAAGGCCACGCTGGCGGTCGTGGCTTGGGCCAGCGTCATCTGGGTTTCCGAAGCCATTCCCGTGGGCATGACGGGCATCGCCATCCCCATGCTGCTCATTCTGAGCGGAGCGGTGGAAAAGTTTCCCCAAGCCGTGACCGGCTTCACCTCCAACGCTTATTTCATCTGCATGATAGCGTTCATCATGGCCGCCATCATACAGGTCGCCGGCATAGACCGGCGCATCGCCATTTCCCTGCTTCACAAGCTGCGCATCAAGTCCGCCAACAGCACCATCATGGGGCTGTTCGGGGTCAACTTCATACTCTCCATCATCGTTCCCGGCGCCAACCCGCGCGGTGCGCTGCTCCTGCCGATCATCAAGGGCATCACCAACCTGTTCGGCGACAGCCCCGCCGAGCAGGCCGCCAAGAAGCACATCATGATCCAGGTGCTGGTGTATGGCTCCATGATCTCCGGCATGTGCATCCTGACATCGCACCTGCCCAACCTTGTTCTGGTCGGCCTGTTCAGCAAAGAGCTGCATATCGACATCTCGTATTTCGACTGGTTCATACTTCAGTGGCCATACCTTGGAATGTTCTTCATAACCAATATCTGGCTGCGCTGGCACTTCAAGACCAAGAGCGTGGCCATCCAAGGCGGGGAGAACGTCCTTGCCGAGCAGTACAAGGGCCTGCCGCGGATCTCGCAGAGCGAGATCCTCATTCTGGCTATCTTCGCCTTTACCGCCCTCATGTGGATGACCGAAAGCTGGCACCGCATTCCCAGCCACGTGGCGGCGATGATTGGCCTGACGCTGCTCTTCATTCCTGGCGTGTTCCGCTTCAAGTGGAAGGAGATTCAGGATCGCACCATCTGGGGTACGCTGATCATGCTGGGCGGAGCGCTTTCCATGTCGCAGAGCATGGGGGGCTCCGGCCTTGCGCAGTGGCTTGCCGACCACATCCATGGTCCGGCGGTGGGGCATTCGTGGTGGCTGATTCTGTTCATCATCATGTTCGGCACGCATTTTATTCGCCTCGGGATGCTCTCCAACGTCGCGGCGGTCAGCCTTTTCGCGCCCATTCTGCTGAAGCTGGCCCCTTCCCTCGGGCTGCACCCCGTCGCGTTCACCATGCTCGTGGCCGATACGGATACGTTCGCCTTCATCTTGCCCACCCAGATCACCGTCGCGGTCATCGCCTACGGAAGCAACACGTTCTCCATGACCGACTACGCCAAGGCCGGATGGGTCTCCATGGTCCTCGCCGTCTTCTATGGAGTCTGCGTCATGGCTCCCTGGTACGCCTTCCTCGGCATGCCCGTCTGGGATCCTACCGCTCCGTGGCCGTTCTAGGGCAGCATCGGCAATAACCAAAAGAGAAACGGCATGTTGCACGAACTCGTGCAACATGCCGTTTCTTGTTTTTCCTCCGCGCTCGCGTTCCTTTCGCGCCGGACACAAGCCACGCTGTTCCCCTCGGCACGGCGCATGCCGCGAGCCCTGGCCGGAGTGGCGGATCGCGTCCGCTGGACGACGCCACGCGACCGCCACGTTCAGGGCGCCCGGCGCAAGGTCCGCGCGCATGAGCCCGGCCACGGTCCAGCCACCCGCCCGGCGGCTGAAACATCCAGAACCGGGGCAAGCTGGAATTCTTGAAATGGTTACCTGGAAGAGGCAGGCAAACCACCAAGAGCCCGTGACCCTTGGCGGCGGGAGGACGTGCCCAGCGAGCCTCCTGGCCCGCTGGGCCTGTTTTCCAACAGACTATGGCTCCGCTGTTAGGCCTGCTGAGGTTTTCCCTTGCCGAATTCGGTGAGCGCGGCCGGATCGGCCGCGGGCAGCGGAGCAGGTGCGCCGAAACGCGCGGCCCAGGCCTGAATTCTGGTCAGCAGGGGATGGAAGCATATGCAAAGGGCCAGCCCGAGCAGCCAGCCGGCCAGGATATCGCTCGGAAAGTGTTTGCCCAGGTACACGCGCGAGTAGCCCACGAGCAGGGGCAGGATGAGCAGCCCCGGCCGGAGCCTGCGGCACAAGGCCATGAGCAGCACGGCCAGGACCATGGAGTTGGCCGCGTGGGCCGAGGGGAAGGAGGTGCCGCGCGCCTTGGTTTGCACGAAATCGGCGGGCAGCGCGGCCCATTCGCCCTTTGCGATATGGCGGGTTTCCGCCACGGAGTTCAGGGGCCGCACCCGGCCCACGCTCTTTTTGATGATGTCGGTGCTCAGATCGGTGGCGCCAATGGCTAGGACGACGAACAGGAGCGGGATGATCCAGCGCCAGCCCGCGCGCAGGATGATCGCGGTGATCACGGCCGAGAGAGCCAGCCACAGCCAAAGCTGCTGGGAGAGCACGGGCATGACCACGTCGAAGAACGGGTTGTGGGCGATCTGGTTGATCCACACAAAGGCCGCCATGTCCCAGCTCGGCGTGGCGAAGCTCATGTCCTCTCCCGGTGTTAGAAGCCCAGATCCTTGTTGATGAGCACGACGGTGATCCTGCCCTTGGGGAAGGATTTCTCGGTGATCGCCCACACATTGCAGATGCGCTCGGGGCTCTTGCATTCCTGGCAGCGGCCGGTGGCGGCGCAGGGCGTCTTCCTGCCCAGGCGGATGGCGTTGACCGGCGCGGCGAATTCCTTGATCCGGGCCATGGCCTCGCCCAGCCCGGCGACGATCTTGTTGCGGCCCGCGAGCACGATCACGCGCCTGGGGCCGTAGGCCAGCGCGGCCACGCGGTTGCCGATCATGTCCAGATTGACGAGCATGCCGTCCTCGGTCACCGCGTTCGTGCCGGTGACGAAGAGGTCCACGAGCAGGGCCTGCCGTCGGCGCTCCAGGATCTCCTCGCGGGAGGCGGATTTGTCGTAGGTGTCGATGATCTCGATGGAGGGCAGGGCCTTCAGGCGGTCGTACAGGCCTATGCCGACGACGGTGGCGGAGCCGCCCCAGGACATGGAGGCCGGGGCCGCCGGCAAGATGTCCTGCTCGACGATCCGACACGCCGCGTCGCCGTCCTCGGCCAGGCAAACGGTGAAGCCGTTGCCCTCCAAGGCCTCCTTGACTTTGACCAGCCGCTTGCGCCAGTAGATGTCGACAGGCGTGCTCATGCGGAGCCCTTCATGTCCTGAATTGTGGCCGCAGGCATACCTTTAACGACAAGAATCATCAAGCGGAACGATTTATTTTAACATGCGAAAGATGTTGCGCGGCGGCGGGGAGCTGTCCGGGCTCGGCCGCCTGGGAGCGGTTCGGCCAGCCGTGATTCGTGGTTGACGAGGGGATTTTTCGGACGTATTTAACTGCGTTCCACTTCCATGAGGAGAATACGCAATGAGCAAGAGAACCTACCAGCCCAGCAAGATCAAGCGCAAGAGGACCCACGGATTCCGGGCCCGCATGAGCACCAAGAACGGCCGCAACGTGCTGAGCAGGCGCCGGGCCAAGGGACGGAAGACATTGTCGGCCTAAGGTTTCCCAAGCGCAACCGGCTTCTGGCGCGGCGGGAATTCCTGGTATGTTACGAGCGCGGCAAGCGCCTGGAGTCCAGGCGCTTCATCGCGTTCATCCTGCCGCGGGAGGGCGAGTCGTGGCGGCTCGGACTGGCGGTGACCAGAAAGGTCGGGTCGGCGGCGCGACGCAACCGCATAAAGCGGGTGCTCAGGGAATTCTTCAGACTGCACCAGCACGAGTTGGCCGCGCACATGGACTTCGTCGTCATCCCAAAGCGTCACGTGGACGCCCGGAGCATCGACCTGCGGCAGGTCGATGCCGAGCTCGTGCCCATGCTCGTCCGCGCCGGCGCGCTCTCTCCTGGGACCCGCGCGGCGCGCAAGACGGAGCGTGATGGAACGTCTCGGGGAGGCGGGTGAGATGCGTGGCCCATTGCTGCTTCTCATCCGCCTGTACCAGTTGGCGGTCTCGCCCCTGCTGCCGGCTTGCTGCCGGTTCACTCCCACCTGCTCCGCGTACGCCGCGGAGGCTATCACCCGATTCGGCGCGCTCAGAGGCGGCCTGCTCGCCCTGTGGCGCATCCTGCGCTGCCATCCGCTGGCCCAAGGGGGCTTCGACCCCGTGCCCGAGACTTTCGCGGCGGGCCTGCCGGGCGCAGGAGCCCGCGAGCACACCCACTGACCGGTAAACAGTAATCACATCATGGAAAACAAAAGACTCCTGCTGGCCACGGCGCTGTCCCTGATCGTACTCGTCACCTACAGCTACTTCTTCGCGCCCCAGACCCCGCCCGCGCCAGAGCAGGCCCCTCAAGCCACGGAACAAGCCAGGCCCGCTCCCCAGGCGGCGGTTCCCGCAATGGACGCCCCTGGAACCTTCACCCCCGGCGCGGGCCGGACCGTCACCGTCGCCACGCCCTTGTACACGGCCCGGCTCAATACCGGCGGCGGCGTTCTCCAGAGCTTCCTCCTCAATCGCTATCAGACGGGCATCGAGCCGGGCGCGGAGAACATCGACCTCATATCGCGGCAGGCGCTGGACAAGGCCCCGCTCGGGCTCATCTGGAACGGCGCGCCGACCTGGAGCCGCGGGTCCTGGAGCTTCGAGGGCTCTGATTTGAATCTGACGGACAACCAGTCCGGCCAACTCAGCTTCACCTGCGAGATCGCCGGCGTGCGGCTCGTGCGCACGCTGACCTTCCGCGCCGAGAGCTACTTCATCGAAGAGGCCGTGCGCATCCAGAACCCGAGCACGGCCCAGATCGCGGGACGCCTGGCCTTCACCCTGTCCAGCGGTGCGCTGTCGGCGGAGGGCGACCGCTACAACCCCACGCGCGTGGCTTATCTCTCGGATCAGGGCCTGGAGTCGGAAAATGACGTGGACGACCTGGCCAAGACCGGCCTGACCTACACGGGCCAGGTGAACTGGGGCGGGCTGGCGAGCAACTACTTCCTGCTGGCCATCGCCCCCGCGTCCGAACCGACCACGTTCAAGGCGCTGTTCACCGACGGCCTCTACCGCATCGCCGTGGAGAAGAGCGACATCATCCTGGACCCCGGCAGCGAGGTCAGCGTGTCGACCGGCTACTTCATGGGCCCCATGGTCCGCGAGCAGCTCGCCGCGGCCCCGGCGGACCTGAGCCAGGCCATCGACTACGGCTGGTTCGACTTCATCGCCAGACCCCTCATGCTGGTCCTCGACTGGCTCCATTCCTTCACGCACAACTGGGGCGTGGCCATCATCCTGCTGACCGTGCTCATCAAGATCGTGTTCTGGCCGCTCTCGCAGAAGAGCTACAAGTCCATGAACCAGATGAAGAAGCTGCAGCCCATGATGGCCAAGATCCGGGAGAAGCACGCCGACGATCGGGTCAAGATGAACCAGGAGATGATGCAGCTCTACCGCACCTACAAGGTCAACCCCATGGGCGGCTGCCTGCCCATGCTCCTTCAGCTCCCGGTCTTCCTCGGCCTCTATAACGCCCTCATGGGCGCCATCGAGCTCCGGCACGCCTCGTTCATCGAGTACCTGCCCTTCACGAATCAGCTCTGGCTGGCGGACCTCTCGGCCAAGGATCCGTACTACATCACGCCGCTGGTCATGGGCGCGACCATGTTCCTGCAGCAGAGGCTCACCCCGGCCGCGGGTGATCCGACGCAGCAGAAGATCATGATGTTCATGCCCATCATCTTCACCTTCATGTTCCTCAACTTCCCGGCCGGTCTGGTGCTGTACTGGCTCGTCAACAACATCCTGTCCATCGCCCAGCAGTGGTGGCTCATGCGCAAGGCGTAGCCGCCGCGGAAAGCAAAGGGCACTCGGCGAGCCTGGTCAGGCCAGGCGTCGGCATAGGAGAAACACAGCATGAGCGAATACAAGGAATTCACGGGCAAGAGCCTGGACGAGGCCATCAAGGAAGCCTGTGACTACTACGCGCTCGATCGCGGCAAGCTCGAGCTCGAGATCATCAGCGGCGGCTCGGCGGGCATCTTCGGCCTGGTGGGCAAGAAGAAGGCCGTGGTCAAGGCCAGGCCCCGCGTGGCCCAGTCCCTGACGGGCAAGCCCATGCCCAGGGACCGCAAGCCCGAAAGGGCCGAAGGCCGCGCCCCGGAGGAGGCTCCGGTCGAGGCCCGCGCCGAAGGCCAGGCCGAGTTTAGGGCCGAAGCCAAGGCTGAAGTCCGGACCGAGCCCAAGCCCGAGGCCGGCGCCGAAGCCCAGGCCGAGCCCAAGGCCGAGCAGCGCCAGGAAGGCCGCTCCGAGTCCCGCCATGGCCGGGGCCGCCGTTCCCGGCACAAGAAAGCCCCGCGCCCCGACTTCAATCCCGAGGATTACGGCCCGGAGGATCAGGCCGGCAGGGCCGCGGCCATGGCCGAGCCCCGCGCGGCCGTCCAGGCCGAGGCTCCCGCCGAGCAGGCCGCCCCGCGCGAGACGGCCATGCACGCCGACGAGGCCGTGGACCTTGCCGACGACCTGGACGAGGACTTCGGCGAAGAGGCTCCGGCCGTCGAGGAGAAGCCCCTGGACAAGCCGGAGCTGGAAGCCCTGCTGCGCAAGACCGTGACCATGCTCATCGAGCCCATCGTGGGCCAGGTCGGGCTCCGCCTGACCCAGGCTCCGGATCGCGTGCGCGTGCTCATCGCCGACTTGGGCGAGGAGGAGTCCGGCTTGCTCATCGGCCGCGACGGCCAGACCATCAACGCCGTGCAGTACCTGACCAACCGGGTCGTGAGCAAGCAGTGGACCGAGCCGGTGCGCGTGCAGATCGACACGGGCGACTACCGCCAGCGCCAGGACGACAAGCTGCGCAAGATGGCCTACTTCCTGGCCAGCAAGGCCAAGTCCACGGGCCGCGCCCAGTCCACCAAACCCTTGTCCTCGTATCATCGTCGCGTCATCCACATGGCCTTGCAAGCGGATCCGTCCGTGCAGACCCGCAGCAAGGGCGAAGGCCCGCTCAAGCGCGTGCTCATCCTGTCCGCCAAGCGCGGCGGCAGGGGCGGCGGACGCGGCCGTAACGGCGGCGATGGCGGGAACGGCGCGAACGGCGGCAACAGCGGCAGCGGCGACGCGCAGGCCTAGAGCCACAACCGTCCCTGACAATGACTTCCAGGCCGGCCCGCCACTCGTGGCGGGCCGGCCTTTTTCCGAGAGGGCACCGCTCGGCCGGTTAGAGTATTTTGCTTTTGAAAATGCTCCGTAAGCCATGCATCGGCATGGCTTGACGCCGCGTAGGCGTAGGCGCAATCCGCGTGCGCCAGCAACCCGGAGCGAGCGTCTCAAAGTCGAACCGCTCTGGGAGTGGATTCATAACAGCCTCAAGCGAAGCGCTCCGGATCATCTCTCTTTGTGTCCAATATAACGGTCCCATGATACGACTGTGTGCCTCTTGGGGGACATCAACTGCTTGCGCGCTTGACTTGTGCGAAATGTCCAATATATTACGCTTAGGAATTACCTGGGAGTAGTGCAAGGGACATGCGTAGTCTAGCCGTACAGCAATTGCCGCCCGCCCTCGAAGCGGCGCTGGCGAAGGTCGGAGCCGACATCCGGCGCGCCAGGATTCGGCGCGGCATCACCCAGGAGGATCTGGCCAAGCGGGTCATGGTCAACCGTAAGACCATCATCCAATTGGAAAAGGGCGCTCCCGAGGTAGGCATGGGCATTCTGCTCAGGACGCTCAACGCTCTGGGCATCGACGAGCGCTTCCAGGACCTCGCCGCGCCGGATCTGGACAAGGTCGGCCAGGCTCTGGAGGCCCGGAAGCTGCCGAGCCGCGCCAGCAAGCCCAAGCGGCTCGCCGACATGCTGAGGAAGGGACGCAAATGAGCACCGAGAACGGCGCATATGTCTTCATCTGGCGCTCCGGGGGCTTCGTGCCGGCCGGAGTGCTCTACATGGTCGAGGAGGGCGAGGAGGTCCTGCAGTGCCGTTTCCAGTACGAGCCGGACTACCTGCGGCGCAAGGACGCGGTTCCGCTCGACCCCACGAGCCTGCCCCTGTCCGTGGGCGAGGCCATCGTGGACAGCCCGGCCGGCTTCAGGGTCTTGCCCTCCTTCCTGGATCAGATGCCGGACGCCTGGGGGCAGCGGGTCCTGGGGGCCGTGGCCGCGGAAAAGAACATTCCGCTGACCTATTTCGACCTCATCGTCTCCGGGGCGCGGGACCGCATCGGCGCCCTGGCCTATGGCGACACGCCAGACAACCCGCGCTGGGACTACCCTTTGCAACCGGGGCTCATGGAGATCGCCGAGCTGGACCTGGAGACGCTCCTGGAGGCGGCCGAGCGCTTCCAGGCCGAGGGCTTCCACGATCTTCCGCGCATCTGCAAGGAGTACCTGGCCACGGGCTCGTCCGTGGGCGGAGCGCGGCCCAAGTCGCTGTGCGTGCATCGCGGCCGGCACGCCGTGGCCAAGTTCAAGGCCGCGGGCGACGAGTTCAACGTCTGCCGGGTCGAGTACGCGACCATGCGCCTGGCCGGCGCACTGGGCCTGCGCGTGCCTGAAACGAATCTCGTCAGCCTGGGCAACCGGGACATCTTCGTCGTGGAGCGTTTCGACCGCGACGGCGGCGAGCGCGTCCATGTCATTTCCGCCGCCACGGCCATGCGGGCCTCGACCGGGCTGGTCAAGCTCGGAACCTACAGCTACCAGGACATTGTCCAGGCGCTGAACCTGTACGGCTCGCCAAGCCACTTGCAGGCAGACAGGGAGGAGCTTTTCAGGCGCATGGTCTTCAACATGCTCGTGGCCAACGAGGACGACCATCTGCGCAATCACAGCCTGCTGCACGACGGCGCGGGCTGGCGCCTCTCGCCGCTCTACGACGTGGTTCCCGGCTTCCACGGCCCCAGGCACCTCTACCTGTCAGCCGGGACGCAGGGCGGGCTCATGAGCCTGTCCAACGCCTTGTCCAAATGCGAGGCCTTCGGGCTGTACCGCAAGCAGGCCAGGGACATCGTGGCCGAGCTGGTCACGGAATTCGCGCGCTCCTGGGAGGCCGCCTTCCTGGAGTCCGGAGTCCCGGCGGCGGACATGAGCCAGCTCAGGAAGCTTTTCGACTTCACACGGCTGGCCGAGCGTGAGACTGATCCCGAGGCGCGCGGGTTGCTGCACCACCATGCGTAACGCACAGGACACCATCGCGGCCATCGCCACGCCGCCGGGCCAGGGCGGGGTGGGCATCGTGCGCCTGAGCGGCGCGGAGGCCCGCCGCATCGGCCTAGCCCTGTTCCGTTTCTCCGATCCCGGACGCTCGGATTTCGCGCCGCGCGTGCTCCATCACGGCAGCGTGCTCGACGAGACGGGCCAGCCCATCGACGAGGCCCTGGCCGTGCTCATGCCCGGCCCGCGCTCCTATACGGGCGAGGACGTGCTTGAGTTGCACTGTCACGGCAGCGCGGCCGTGCTGCGCGCCGCGCTCGAAGCGGCCCTGACCCTGGGCGCGCGGCTGGCCGGGCGGGGCGAGTTCACCAAGCGGGCCTTCCTGAGCGGCCGCCTGGACCTGAGCCAGGCCGAAGCCGTGGCCGAGCTCATCGCCGCGCCGGACCGCGCCGCGGCGCACCTGGCGCGCACGCGCCTGTCAGGGCTGCTCGGCGAGCGGGTGCGCGCCCTGCGTTCCAGCCTGGAGCGGCTGCGCGCCGAGCTGTGTCTGGCCGTGGATTTTCCCGAGGACGACATCGAGTGCCTTGAGCCGGGCCGCTTCCTGTCCGAGGTCGAGGCGGTCACGGCCGGGCTGAGCGGCCTGCTGGCGGCCCACGAGCGCACGCGCGTCTTCCGCGAGGGCGCCGTGGTCGTGCTGGCCGGGCCGGTCAACGCGGGCAAGTCGAGCCTGCTCAACGCGCTGCTCGGCCGCGAGCGGGCCATCGTGAGCGAGGCACCCGGCACCACGCGCGACTGGCTGGAAGAGTCCGTGTCTCTGGACGGCCTGCCCGTGCGGCTAGTGGACACGGCCGGCCTGCGCGAGACGGCCGACGCCGTGGAGCTAGAGGGCGTGCGCCGTGGCCGCGAGCTGCTGGAGCGCGCCGATCTCGTGCTGCTTGTGCTCGACGCGAGCCGGCCCGCCGAAGCGGCGGCCTTGGCCCTGGCCCGCGAGATCGGCCCGGCGCGCCTGCTTGTTGTGCTTAACAAGGCGGACCTGGAAATCGGGGAGGGCGTTGCCCTCCCCGAACCCCACCCACCAGGGAGCGCGGCTCCCTGGACC
>JAEYTO010000023.1 GCA_023433925.1 Pseudomonadota bacterium
TGCGCGAGATGCCGATGAGCACGGCCGCGGCGTAGATCGGGATGAACAGGAAGATGACCAGCCCCGAGAAGCCCTGGATGAAGCGGCTCTTGTAGCGCCGGCCCAGAAGCTCGGGGAAGGTGTGGCTATCCAGCGCCACGCCCATGCGCCGCGTGCGCCGGCCGAAGAAGACGAAGGCCACGAAGATGCCCACGAAGATGTTGGCGAAGGTCAGCCACAGAAGCGGAAAGCCGAACAGCGAGGCCGCTCCGCCAAAGCCCACGATGGCCGAGGTGGAGATGAACGTGGCCCCGTAGGACAAGGCCATGACGAGCGGGTTCATGCGCCGGCCCGCGAGCATGTAGTCCGAGGCCTCGCGCGTGTGCTTCCAGCCCAGATAGCCGAAATAGAACGTGGCGGCCAGGTAAGTAAAAGCGATGGCGAGCTTCAAGGTCATGGGCAAAACCGTCCTTGGCAGTGAGGGGCGTGCTGTGGAGGAAAAACGGCCCGCAAGCCAGATGATTCGGATCGATCAGGACGGTGGCGGAGGGCGGAAAGGCTTAAGCCTTCTTGCCGCCGTCCGCCTTTGGTAGGACGAACTTCTTGAGCTTGACCTTATCGGGCTCGCCGCGCTTGTTCCAGTTGAGCGCGCCGAAAACCACGCACAGGGCCGACGCCGCCAGGCAGGCCCAGTACGCGAGCGCCACTTCGAGGCTGCCGAAACCGAGCATGGCTTCCCCCGTGATGGTTCGTGATGCATTATCGGCCAAAGAGATCGCGCATTTTCTTCATTATGGGGATTTTGTCAAATCTCGTCCGCCGCTGATTGTTCCGCGCCGCCGTGACGACGCCGAACGATGGGCGATCAAAGCGCACGCCCGCCTTCGGGTATTCTCGCCCGGTCACGCAAATGCAAACAAACGCTCTTATTTCATGAACTTAAACATTCAGGCGAAAAAGATCGGGACCTGCCCGCCAGCGCGCCGTGCGTCCGGCGCAAGGGACGCACGGCGCGGAATGGACAGGCTACTCGCCGCGGACGATGGTCGTGTACTGGCCGTAGACGCCCAGGACGTTCTTGGCCTTGAAGTCCACATGGCTGATACGCGTGATGCCCCCGGCGCGGGCCGCGGCATCTATGCCGCAATCGCCCACGGCCACCAGCCCGAGCACGGAGACGCACTCGGCCCTGCCCTGCTTGGCGCTGATCACGTTCTCGGACGCGGCCGAGGGCATGGTGACGCCGGTATAGATGGCTCCGGTGGGAAACGGGGTGGCGCAGCCGGACATCAACAGGATTGCAGCGAGGAGCGGCAGGGCCGACAGCAACGCTTTCATGGGCATGCTCCTTGGTTCGACGTGGGTTTTGGACACATCGCTGAATATACCACGGAGCGCGTCCATGGCAATGCATGCAGGCAAAATCCTCGGCAGCCCCTGAAGTGGCTTGCAAATGAAACACGGGGGGCCTGGGAAAGATGAAGCCCCCCTGATTCGAGCGCAATCCGCTCCAAAAGTGAAAGCCCTCCGAAAGGGCTCAGATCATTGACAAAGATGGTTTTCATACTGCCTCCGGCGGCCAAGGGGACGCTGCCCCCTTGGAACCCCGTTTTTCCTGCGCCATCCCGGCAATCTACCGAAATAGTATCGAAAGTTTTTGGTGGAGAGAGCGCGAGAGAGGCCCCTTTTTTCAAAAAGGGGCCTCTCTCGCAAAACAGGTTTGTCAGCAGTTTGAGCCCGCCGGAGAGGGCTTCGCCTTGGGGCCATCCTCTCTTCCGGGGGCGGAAGCGGACGGCGGGAATGATCGTCCGGCGGCGGCCGTCCGGACGACCCAGCGACGTTATTCGGTCTTGGCGGCCTCCTGGCCTCCATTCTCGGCGGTCTGGCGCACGAGCTCGATGATCTCCTGGGCCGGCACCGCGCCGCGCACGGATACGCCGTTGACCACGAGCACGGGCACGCCCTGGAAGCCGAAGGAGCGAAACTCGGCCATGTCCGCGGCGATGCGCTTCTGGACCTCGGGGCCCTGCATGAGCTTGCGCGTGGCATCGCGGTTGGCCCCGGCCTTGGCGGCCAGGTCGAGCAGGCCCTTCTCGCCGAGCTGGTCCAGCGTATCCCGGTTCTCGAAGAGGAGCTTGTAGAGCTTGCGTGCGGCCTGCTTGTCTTGCATGGACACGGCCTCGAAGAGCTTGGCCGCCTCCATGGCGCTCTGGTGCGAGCGTAGCGGATTGTGCTTGAAGACCAGCCGGGCCTGGTCGCCGAGCTGGGCCAGGGCCGCTTCCAACTCCGTGGCCAGGCGGTCGCAGTACGGGCACTGGAAATCCGAGTACTCGACGATGGTCACGGGCGCCTGGGCAGGGCCTTGCAGGATGCGCGCGGGGTCCACGGACGGTTTGAGCGGGCTCTGCATCTCGCGGGTCTGCTGCTGCCGGATCTCGTCCTGGCGCTTCTTGAGCGCGGCCTGCTGCAGAATGTCCAGCAGCTCCACGTCGACCTCCCGGATGGCGTCGAGGAGAATCTCGGGGTTCTCCCTCAAGGCCGTGGCGAGCTGCGCCTTGAACGGATCGTCCTGGGCATGGGCCGGCAGGCCGCAGGCGAGGAGCAGGAGGGCGCAAAGAATGGCACATGGGCGGGACATCATCTTCTCCAGTGGTTCAGCGTTGCGGCATGGTCGGCCCTCTAACAGACTGTTGAAAAAGCCGTCCCGGCTTTCTTTTCAACTCCGCAACGCTTGAACAAAGCTCAAGCGTTGCTCACGGATGCCGCGCATCCGGCGGGCCATCCTGGCCCGCGCGGCCTGTTATGCAACAGGCTGCTAACGGCCGGCCCCGGCGGGCGGACCGCCAGCGGCGGCTTCGGCCGGATCCTAGGCGCGGCCGGGCAGGCCCGGCGGGCACTTAGGGCGATGCCGGACGCGAATGGTATGCTGGCGGCCTTGCCAAATCAACAGGAAAGGGCCAGTCTGCGGCCCGTGGAGCGCGATCTTCCTCCGTTCACGGTGCGCCTGAGCCCCAAGGCCAGACAGGCCCGCCTGACCTGCTCGGCGGCCACCGGCCTGGTCGTGGTGCTGCCCCGCGGCTGGGACCCGGCCCTGGCGCAGGCCGTCGTGACCCGCCACCGAGCCTGGGCCGAGCGCGCCCTGCGCCGTTTCTCGGCCTCCTGCCGCGTGGCCCTGGAGCCCCCCTCCGAGCTGCCCCTGCGCGCCGTGGACGCCGTGGTGGCCGTGGATTACGCACGCCGGGCAGGCCAGGCTCCGCGCCTCACGGACATCGGCCCTGGCCGGCTGCTCGCCAGCGGCGATCCGCAAGCGTCCGGCTATCTGGAGGGCCTGCGCGGCCTCCTGCTGGTCTGGCTGCGACGCAGGGCGGCCCGCGACCTGCCGCCCCTGGTGCGCGAAGTCTCCCTGCGCTGCGGGC
This sequence comes from Pseudomonadota bacterium, assembly GCA_023433925.1. Classification (GTDB taxonomy): domain Bacteria; phylum Desulfobacterota; class Desulfovibrionia; order Desulfovibrionales; family Desulfovibrionaceae; genus Desulfocurvibacter. The sequence continues at coordinate 3,396 of JAEYTO010000023.1, forward strand.
TGACCTGCTCGGCCGTGCGCTTCCGCGCCCAACGCGCGCGCTGGGGAAGCTGCACCGCGAACGGCGTCCTGCACCTGAACGCCAAGCTCCTGTTCCTGCCCCGCGAGCTGGCCGGCTTCGTCGTGCTCCACGAGCTCTGCCACACGGTGCACCTGGACCACTCCCCGCGCTTCAAGGCCTTGCTGGCCAGCCACGAGCCGGACATGGAGCGCCTGGACGCGGCTCTGCACGCGGCCGGAGCCATGGTCCCGGCCATGCTGTCCTGAAAGCGCCAGGGCAATCGCATATGGATTTTGAGTGGGAACCGATCCGTCAACACCGGCCTCGGACGCTTCCTGAATGGCAATTGGGGCCGCGTTGATGCCCAGGTTGCCCTAATGAGTCGGACGATTCCACCGGGTCACGAGCCATATGCGATAGCCCTGTGAAAACGCCTCGATGCATGGCCCTTTTTTCGGGACTCTGCTAGCATGACTGCCCAGACAAGGAGTTACGCCATGCCCAGCTTCATGAGCATCCCGCGCGCGAACCCCGCCCTGGCCGCGACCCTGGCCGCGCTAGTGGCCGCGACCCTGATCCTGGTCGCCGGCGGCTGCGCCTCGCGGGCCAGCAGCGTCGCCCATCTCGACCGCAACCAGATCTCCCTGAACTCGCCGGAAAGCCTGGACATGCGCGACTTCACCTTCAGCTACACCGTGCTGCCCGGCGATACGAGCTACACCGTGCGGGCCACGGCCTGGCGCAAGAACACCATGCCGGGCTGGGCCGAGTACGTCACCACGGGCTGGTTCGAGGCCTACCTGGCGGATCAGGACGGCAACCTGCTGGCCCAGGACGCTCAGAGCCTCTACGCCGGGTACATGATCCCGAGCTGGTTCTCCAAGGGCATCAAGCTGGAGTTCAGCCTGCCCAGGCCGCCCGTGGCCGCCGGACCCGTCAGCATAACCTTCGGCTACGACATGACCCTCACGGACGCGCGCTTCGGCGGGAGCATCCTAGGCGCCGGCCGCCCTCTGAGCTCGGATTACGACTACTACACCACGAGCCAGACGGCCCGCTGAGGAGGCCGTCTGGCGAGGTCCGCCCGCGGTCGGCGTCCCCAAGCCGAAACGCGGGGGCCACCCGACCCGTGCGCCAAGGCGACATCAGCCCGGAACGATCCGCCCCGTCCCAAGCGGGCCGGCTTATCGCACGCGTGCTCCACGATGCGTGGAACAATGACCGCGCGCGTCGAGCCTGACTCGACCATTCCGCACCAGGGGCCGGGGTTGCGCCGCGCGGCGCGGGGCCTGGCCAGCTTGGCATGGAGCTTGTAGCGCTCCAGCCGGAAAACCGACGCCATGAACAATACACGCATCGTAGTAGCCACGGTCGAGGACGGATTCGGCCTGCTCAAGGGTGAGATCCTCGGGAACTCCGACATCTTCTCCACCCTGTGCCTCGTCGTCTTCATGCTCATCGTCTGCCTGGTCTTCCTGGCAAGCTTCACCAGAAGCGTGTCCCTGCTTTGGCGCGAGCGCTCCATGGGCCAGCGGGAGCAGCACGCCTACCAGCCGTCCGAGCCGATCCGCAAGCCATCCATACCCACGGCGCGCACGATCTGAAGTCGCTGGATCGCGCCGACCCCCTCCTGCCAGCGCGATCCGGCCGGCTCAGCCCGCCCGCCGGGGCCTCAGCCGGCTCGCGAGCCTATCGAGCCAGGAGCGCGCCCGGAAGGCCTTGCCGCCGAGCTGCCGCCCGGCAGGGTCGCGCGCCTTGCGCATCGCCCCCAGCTCCGCGTTGGCGCGCGCGAGGCTGGCCTGGATCTCGCGGGCCTGGCCCTCGGCGCCCTCGATCCTGCGCCCCATGGCCTGAAGCAGCACGAGCAGATCCTGGTTCGTGGGCTGGCCCGGCTCGCTCGCGCCATACCAGGGCAGCCGGCTCCTGAAGGACGCCGCGGCCTCCTCGCGCCGGCTCTGGTCGGCCGGGATGGCGGGCTCGCATTCAAGGCAGGCGTAGAACTCGAAGGTATTGGGCCGGGTTTCATGGAACGCGGCCAGGCGGTACGGCGCGAGCCCGTGCCCGGCCAGCTCGGCCATGAGCTCCAGGAAGGAGAAGGGCGTGAAGACCCAGCAGTGGCAGTCCACGTATGCGCCGTCGCGGGCCTTTTGCGCCTGGCTCAGGGCGTAGCCGAAGTCGTGGATGCGCGAGAGCCCCGCCGGGTCGATGCGGCCCTGCCAAGCCTCCCGCAGCGGAAGCTGCACGACCTTGTAGTGGTGGTCGAAGACCTGCCGGGGACTGGGCTTGCGCAAGCCCTGAAGATGGGCGCTCATGGCCGAGGCCAGATCGCTCGGCTCGCGCCTGCGGTCGAAGGTGTAGCGCTTGTCCGGCACGGCCAGACACAGGCGCCCGCCCGGCCGCAGGACTTGGGCCACCTCGCCCAGCCAGCCCACGAGGTCGGGCACGTGCTCGATGACATGGCTGGCCACGGCGTAGTCCAGGGGCAGGTCGTCGCGCAGCACGCGGGGCAGCGTTTCGTCCCAGACGCGGTCCACCTCGACGATGGCCGCCGGGTCCTTGCCCGGCCTGTGGCCGTGCCTGGCGCGCAGCTCCTCCGCGGTCGTGTAGTCGATGTACAGGATGTGGCCGTCGGACTTGGCCACTATGGGGCAATCCAGAGGGCCGAACTCGACGCCGCGCTGGGTGCGCACGTCGAGGCCGTCCAGGAGGACGGACTTGCGGACCTGCTCAAGGCCGCCGCCGGATGTATCGCGCCGCTGCTGCATTGCTGCCCTCCGCATCGTCGCCCATCAGGCACGCACCGGCTCGGGGAAGCAATGATTATCTTCCGATGTTGGCCCGCGCCCGCCGCGACAATCGGCGGCCGGGAGCTCCATGGCGGCCTACTGCTTGGCCCAGCCCTGCTTCGCCTCGCCGCCGATCAGGTCCACGTCCAGGATCTTGCGCGGCCGCGCTCCCAACCGGTTCTCCATGGCCGCGCGCTTGACCACCACGCGGCCGACCCTGTCCACCAGGAGCTCCAGGGCCTGGGCGATCTCCTCCTGGGCGTGGCTCACCAGGGCCATGCCCGTGTTGCCGATGTCGTCGATGAAGACCTTGCGCGGCTCCTGGTCCTCGTAGCCCAGGTCGATGAAGGTCGAGAAGTATTTCTCCAGGGGCGCAAGGGCGTTGCGCACCAGATCAAGCAATTCCTCGTCATACGTATCGTGGTTCATGGGCCGTTCTCCCTCTCGTGTGCATGCTTGCGGGTGGGACGGAACGTCCCGGACAAGGCCTACCATATATCCTGGCCGGATCGGACATGCAACGGCCCGAGGCCGCGCGATCCGCCCTTTCCCGCCCAGCCTTGGAGCATGCTCCGAGCCGCGACCTTGTGAACCGGCGATCCAATACTCACCCAATTCCGATATGCGCATGATGTCCAGGGTCAGTCTTCGATGCGAAAGCGCGCGCCGGGAATGGAGCCTGCTGCCGACATCCGGCGCCTACCGGCCCTAGGCAGCCTCGCTGTTTGCTGATACCACCGCCCCATGCCCGAAAGCGTGTGCCTGTGCACGTATACCTACAACGACGCCGAGCTCGTCCTCGATCTGTTGCGTTCGCTCGCGTCCTGGACCCGCCGTCCGAACGATATCCTCATCGTGGACGACGGCTCGGCCAAGCCCTTTCCCGACGCGCGCGTCGAGCGCGTGCGCGTGCTGCGCATCCCCATCAACAGCGGCCCGGCCCAGGCCAAGGCCCTCGGTCTGTCCTCGGTCCGCGGCGACATCATCCTGTCCGTGGATTGCGATATCCGCCTCGATCCCGAATGGCTGGAGCGCTGCCTGGCCCTGGCCCGCGAGCCTGAGGTGGGCATCGTGGGCTCGCCCGTGCTCAACCGGCCGGGCAAGGGCCTGGTGGCGGAGTACCTGGCCGAATACGACAACCACGAGCCCCGGCACGGCAAGGTCGATTTCCTCACCGGCGGGCTGTGGCTCATGCGCCGGGAGGTCTGGGAGCGCGCCGGCGGTTTCGGCGAACTGCCGAGCCGGACGCACGAGGACCACGCCTTCTGCCAGCGCGTGCGCGGCCTGGGGCTCGACCTCATCTGCGACGCGCACAGGCCCGCGCACCAGGTCCGGCGCCTGTCGCGCACGGCCCTGTCCAAGCGCATGTGGCACTGGATCAGCCCGATCTACCACGAGCTTGCCGAAAAGAGCGCCGGCATCGAGGTGCCCTGCGGCGTGCTCCTGGAGGACGGCCTCGGCCGCATGAGCCAAAGCCTGAGCAAGGGCCGGCCCATGCTCGTGTATATGGACATGCTCCTGCTCTGCCATGGGTTCCTGTCGCTGTGCGCCCTGGCCGAGGAAAGACGGGCGGCCTGGAAATACGCGGGCCCCGGCGCGGCCGGGCTGCGGCTGGCCCTGGAGCGGTTCCTGGGAGGCTTCCCCAGGCTCAAGGCCATCCTGCTCGAAGACCTCTTCCGCCTCGGCCACCGTCAGGCCATGTCCGCCGAGGCCCAGGAGCCCGGCTTCTGGACCGATCTCCTGCACACGCTCCGGCCCCTGATCAAGGCCGGCGCGCTGTCCTTCCTGGATGTCCAGGCCGTGCGCGCCCTCCTGGAAGAGGACCGCGACACGAGCCGGCACTTCTCGTTCTATGAGGAAATTTAGCGCATAAGACGCAAGAAGCCGGGAAGGGCGTCGCCCTCCCCGGACCCCGCCCACCAGGGGCCGCGGGCCCCTGGACCCCATGTTTATTGGAGGATTGGCTATTCGCCCTTGGACGAGTCCCGCCCCTGCGCGAGCCGGTCCGAGCCCTTGCGATCCTTGCCCACGGCCCACCTGACCTGCCGGCATATGCCCATGAGCATGTCGAACTCGCTACGGCGCAAATCGAGCTTGGCCAGGAAGCGCCGCATGGGCAGGAGCCAGTAGTCCTGGTTCTCGGGCTTGAGGAAGTCGATGTCCGCGAGGGTTTTCTTGATGACCGACATGAGCGCCTCCTGCTCGGCATGGGTCGCGGGCCGCTCCGTGGGTTCCAGCGGCATTCCGGCCGCCTCCCGGCCGTGGCGGAAGCACTCGTAGAGCAGGATGAGCGCGGCCTGGGCAAGGTTGAGGCTGGCCAGCTCCCCGGCCGTGGGGATGGTCACGACCTGCTGGCAGAGCATGATCTCCTCGTTCTCCAGGCCCTTGTCCTCGGAGCCGAAAACCAGGGCCACGCGCCTGCCCCTGGCCAGCTCGGCCGCGACCGCCTGGCCCGCGGCGACCGGCGTGGCGACGCCCTTGCGCCAGCCGCCCGTGCGCGCCGTGGCGCCGACCGCCAGATGCGCGTCGGCCAGGGCCTCGGCCAGCGTATCCACCACCCGCGCCGAGTCGAGGATGTGCCTGGCATGGACCGTGGCCAGCGGCAGGGCCCTTTCCATGTCCAGGCCTCGCGGGTCCACGAGCACCAGGTCGGAGCAGCCCATGTTGGCGCAGGCCCTGGCGACCATGCCGATGTTCTCCGGAAATTTGGTGCGCACGAGCACCACGCGCAGGCTGTCGAGCATTTCGCCCCCTCGCGGCCATCCCTACCTTCCGGACGCCCCGCCCGCAACGCCGGATGCAAAAACGTCTCAACCGCCGCATCCCTCTCGCCGCCCGGCCTCCCGCGCGACGGTTCACGCTCTCGCCACGGAAGCGCCGGCAACCAGCCGCCTTGCCGCCGTCCCGCCGCACATGCTTGCTGGTGGAAGCCCGCGCTTCCTGCTACGTCCACGTGGAGCAACCCGGCATGGCGCGCGTGCCCATGCCTGTCCCGCGGCCCTGCGCTCTCGGCGAACCGCGCGCCATATGCCGCGGCACTAAAAAGTTTAGGAAAGGATGGGGGTCCAGGGGGAAGGGAAACCCTTTTCAAAGGGTTTCCCTTCCCCCTGGCCGCCGGAGGCAAAACCCGTGAAGACTCTCTATCTCAAGCGCAACGAAGAGCGCCGCATCCGCGCCGGCCACCTGTGGATCTTCTCCAGCGAGGTGGACGCGGCGCGCAGCCCGATCAAGACCTTCGAGCCCGGCGAGGAGGTCCGCGTGGTGGACTCGGCCGGCGGCTTCGTGGCCATGGCCTACGTGAACCCGACGCCGCTCATCTTCGGCCGCGTGTACAGCCGCGCGTCGGGCGACCGGCTCGACGCCGACCTGCTGGCCAAACGCCTGCGCCAAGCCCTGGATCTGCGTGAACGGCTGTTCGACAGCCCGCACTACAGGCTGTGCTTCGGCGAGGGCGATTTCCTGCCCGGCCTGGTGGTGGACCGCTTCGGCGACGTGCTCGTGGCGCAGTTGACCACGGCCGGCCTGGACGTGCGGCGCAAGGCCGTGGCCGAGGCCCTGCGCGAGGTGGCCGGCCCGGCGCGGATCGTGTTCAAGAACGACTCGCCGGCCCGCGAGCTGGAGGGCCTGCCGCTGGTGGTCGAGGCCCTGGAAGGAGAGGTCCCGGATGAGGTCGAGCTGAGCGAGTCGGGCGCCCGCTTCGTGACGCCTCTTGCCGGCGGGCAAAAGACCGGCTGGTACTACGACATGCGGCCCAACCGGCTGCTCCTGGCCGGGCTGGCCAAGGGCGGCCGCGTGCTGGACGTGTTCAGCTACGTGGGCGGCCTGGGCGTGCTCGCCGCGAGCCGGGGTGCGTCCGAGGCCGTGTGCCTGGACTCGTCGGAGACGGCCCTGGCCTACGTGGCGCGCAACGCCGAGCTCAACGGCGTGGCCGACAGGGTGAGCGCCGAGCGCGGCGACGCCTTCGACCTGCTCGCCGCCCTGCACGAGGCGGGCGAGCGCTTCGACGCGGTGAGCGTGGACCCGCCCGCGTTCATCAAGCGCAAGAAGGACCATGCCCAGGGCATGCAGGCCTACGTGACGATCAACAGGCTGGCCATGCGCCTGGTGCGCGACGGAGGCTGGCTGCTCAGCTCGTCCTGCTCGCAGCATCTGTCGCGCGAGGAGCTGCGCATGGTCGTGGGCAAGGCGGCGTCCAAGGCCGGCGCGCGGGCGCAGATCGTGGCCCAGGGCCATCAGGGTCCGGATCACCCGGTGCACCCGGCCATGCCCGAGACGGACTACCTCAAGTCGTACCTGGTGCGCGTGCCGCGCTAGGTCGCCAGGTATTCCCTGACGACCGCCGGCGCGGCCGCGACAACGAGGTCCAACTCGGCCTTGGGCATGCGCCGGCCGAGCACGCGGAGCACGCCGCCGGCCGCGCCGTGCGGATCGATCTCCGGACCTTGGGCGCTCTTGAGCGCCCCGGCCACGTCAGCGAGGAAGTCGTCGCCCGAGCCACTGGCGCTGCCCGGGACCCAGCCTTCGTAGTAGATGCCGCGCACGACCATGGGCAACTGGCGTCCCAGGATGGCCACTTCGGCCGGCGGCAGCCTGTCGCGCAGGGCATGAAAGACCGCGCGCAGGCACTGGTAGGTGTCCTGCTCGTCCAGATCGAGCTCGTCCTGGACATCGCGCAGCCAGTCCATGGAGTTGACTAGCGCCTGCTCGAAACGGGATATCTTGCTTGTAGTGGCAGCCATGTTCATCCGCAAATGTTTGGCTCCGGCCGTGACACGAGGCCCAGCCCCGGACACGCGCCTCGGGGCCGGCCGCATGGGCAACGCTCTGCCCGGCCGGATGGTGGTGAATAGTTTATAAATTCTATAGGATCATTCCGTCCGGGGCAAGCCGGACCGCTCAGGCATGCCCGCCGCGGCTCCTGACCATGGGCGCGGCCCTGGCCACGATGAGCCTATTGCGCACGTCAAGCACGCCGGGCGTATAGGTCGCCGCCAGATAGACCATGCGCGCCGCCGCCGGCGAGTCCACCGTGCCCGACAGCGTGACGATGCCGTCGTGGACCTCCACGGTGATGCGCGAGGCGTCCACCAGGGCGTTGCGCTCCAGGGCCGCCTGGATGGACTGGGCGATGCCCTGGTCCATGACGTCATGCGCGGCCGCCACGGCCAGATGGTTCTCCACGTCCAGCACGCCGCGCAGGTTTTTGACGAGCTCCTCGGTCAGGGCCTTCTTCCAGAAGGCGTCCACGACGCCCGAGAGCGTGACCCTGCCGCCATCCACGCGGGCCTCGATCCGCCCGGCGTCCAGGTCCGGGCTCCAGCCCAGGGCCGTGAGCACGTTCTCGCGCAGGGCCTCGTCCGGAAGGGCTTCCGGACCGCCGGGATAGAGCACGCTCATGGCGTCCTCCACGTGCCCCACGCCGGCCACGTCCCAGGCGTCCATGAGCGCCGCGCGCCTGGCCAGATGGCTCGGCAGCATCCCGGTCAGGCGCACCCGGCCGTCGTCCACGCGCACCTCGACCTTGCTCGCATCCACGCGGCTGTCCCAGTACAGGTGCTCAACGATGTCACGCTTGATGTCCTCGTCGGCCCTGGCCATGCTCATACCTCCCGCCGGGTGCGTCCGGCCCGGCCACGCACTGGTTGCGCGGGTCGCCCGGCGCGGGCGGCCCGCGTGTTCTCGCCCGTCGATGGTCAGGCCGCGGCCTGGCACCAGAGATTGCGCAGGTGCTTGGGGAAGGATTGCACGACCTTGCTCAGCTCGCCGCCCGTGACGTGCCGATCCATGGTGCGCAGCACGCCAAGGGTTATGCGCCTGGGATCGGCCAGCTTGGGCGTGTTCTGGCGGTGCATCTCGTGCTGCACCCGGCCGAGGAATTCCTCTTCCGTGTCGATTTTCATGGGCCGGCCCGTCGGCTTCCAGCCCTCGAAGTAGAAGCCGCGCACGAGCATCGGAAACTGCGCGGCGAAGTCGCAGGCCTCGTCCGGGACCAGCCTGTCGCGCACCACGTGCAGCACCGCGCGCAGGGCCACATAGGCCTGCTGGTCATCGTCCAAGTGCAGCTCCTCGCGGATATCCTTGAGCCATTCCCTGGTCTTGTTGATGCTGGTGTCGAACGCGGGGATATTGGTTGTGCTCATGGCGCCTCCTTGCATGGTTTGCGCGGTGATGCGCCCACCATAGGGTTGTCCGCGAGAGAGGCAATCGGAGCAACACCCAAGCGCCTGTCGCTTGCGCGCCGACAGCCCGCCGGACGCGAGGCGGGTTGGCCGGGTGACTGCGGACGATCAAAAAGGTACAACCCCCAGACACATCCCGGATCACGAGTCCGTGCACTTCACGGCACAGGAGCGCGCATGTCAGGCAGCACCTTCGGGCAGCTCTTCCGGCTGACCACCTTCGGCGAATCCCACGGCCCGGCCATCGGCGGCATCATCGACGGCTGCCCCGCGGGCATCCCCCTGGACGAGGGAGTCATCCAGGCGGAGCTGGACCGCCGCAAGCCCGGCGGAACCATCGCCTCCACGGCGCGCAAGGAGCCGGACCGCATCCGCCTCCTGTCCGGCGTGTTCGAGGGCCAGACCACGGGCACGGCCATCGGCTTCAGCATCGCCAACGAGGACCAGCGCTCGCGCGACTACTCGCAGGTCAAGGACATCTACCGGCCCGGCCACGCCGACATCACCTACGACGCCAAGTACGGGCTGCGTGATTATCGCGGCGGCGGACGGGCCTCGGGCCGCGAAACGGCCTGCCGCGTGGCCGGCGGGGCAATCGCCCAGGCTTTCCTGGCCGCGCGGGGCGTGCGCGTGCGCGCCTACACGCTGGAGCTGGGCGGCATACAGGCCACGGTGCTCGACCCCGAGGGCGCCCAGGACCGGGCCTTCTTCAGCCCTGATCCGCGGGCCGTGGAAGCCTGGACGCGAAGAGTCACGGACATCAAGGGCCAGGGCGATTCCCTCGGCGGCATCGTGGAGATCCAGGCCCTGGGCGTGCCCACCGGTCTGGGCGAGCCGGTCTTCGACAAGCTCGACGCCCGGCTGGCTTATGCCTGCATGTCCGTGGGCGCGGTCAAGGCCGTGGAGATCGGCGCGGGGATCGCGGCCGCGCGACTCACGGGCAGCGAGAACAACGACCCCATCACTCCCCAGGGCTTCGCCTCGAACAACGCGGGCGGCATCCTGGGCGGCATCTCCAGCGGCCAGCCCATTGTCGTACGCTGCGCCGTGAAGCCCATCCCGTCCATCTCGCGGGAGCAGAAAACCGTCACCCGCGACGGCCGGGCCACGACCCTCGTGGTCGGCGGCCGGCACGACGTGTCGGCCATCCCGCGCATCGTGCCGGTGCTCAAGGCCATGGTCCTGCTGACGCTGGCGGACATGTGGATGGTGCAGGCGGCGCGGAGATGACGGGCTGCGCAATGCAACGTCGAATCCACGCCGGGACGGCGGACGCGGAAGTCCTGGAGCGCCCTAATTTTTCGAGCCTCTGAGCCTGCCCGGCCAGTCCAACGGCAATGGAGAAGGCGGCCAGCGCAGCTTATCCCTTGAGCAAAATCAGGGTTGATCCTTCCGAAGTACGTCCGCAAGCCGGACTTCCACCTTCCGGCGCATGCGACATGCAAACATTCGACCGAGCTTCGCAAATTTTCTTTACATTTTAATTGATTATAATTCCATGGTCTTGCCTTGAACACTCGAAGGGCTGTTCAACCATTGATCTTGCCCTTTGGTGACTGTACGATCCGCTTCACTCCATCGCTTTTACAGAAATCCATGACCTTCCGGCGGTCAGTCAACGATTCTCAAGGAGCCGTCTCATGCTGAGGAACACATCCATTCAGTTCAGGCTCTTCCTGCTGCTAGGCGCCATGGCCTTGTTCATTGCGAGCCTGCTGGCCTATTTCGCCGTCGACATGCACAAAATCAACGATGTCGGTCTTTCCAAGCTGAGCGACGTCATGATCCAGGGCCACAAGGAGAAGCTCCAGGTGGCGGTGCATTCCATGGCCGTGGGTCTTGGCAGCTTGGTGTCCGGCATCGAGGGCCAATCCGCGAAGCTCGACGCCATCAAGCTGGCGACCAAGGATATCCGCTTCGAGGAGGATCAGTCCGGCTACTTCTTCGTCTACAAGGGCACAACGGCGGTATCCGTGCCGGCCAAGACATCCAACGAGGGTAAGGATCTCGCTTCCGTCAAGGACAAGGACGGCGTTTACTTCGTGCGGGACCTGCACGAGGGAGCCAAGGCGGGCGGGCGTTTTCTTGTCTGGACATTCCCCAAGCCCAACGCGGGCGAGCAGCCCAAGCTCGGCTACTCGGAGATGATCCCCGGGACCGATTTCTGGATCGGGACCGGCGTCTACATCGATAACGTCGATGCTTCCCAGCAGGCTTTGTCCGAGCACCTGGGGGGTCTGGTCCGCTCCAACCTGCTCGTCTCGATATCCGCGATCATGGCCATCTTCGTGCTCATTCTCACACCGTTGTCCCTGGTCGTGGCCCGCTCCATCATCCTGCCCATCCGCACGGCCAAGGATGCCGCCCTGCGCGTGGCCGGCGGTGATTTCAACGTGCAACTCGCGGCTACCGGCCGCGACGAGGTCAGCGGCCTGGAGCAGGCCTTGAACGAAATGGCCGCCAAGCTCCGCGCCAATGTCGATGAGATCGGCGAGAAGACGAGCCTGGCCGAGCGCATGGCCCAGGACGCCAGACGTGCGGCCGACGAGGCCCTCACGGCCAAGGCCAAGGCCGATCTCGCCAGGAGGCAGGGTATGGGCGAGGCCGCGGACAGACTGACGGGAATAGTCTCGCGGCTCACCACCGCCACGAAGGAGCTTGAAACACGGACGGATGAAGCGGCCAAGGGCACCGACCTCCAGCGGGAACGCATCTCGCAGACCGCGACCGCCACCGAACAGATGAACGCATCGGTGCTCGAAGTGGCCCGGAGCGCCGCCGAGGCGGCCCTGAACGCCGACAAGGCCAAGAACCGCGCCCAGGCCGGGGCGTCGGTGGTAGCCAAGACCATCGAGGCCATCGACAACGTCAAACGCCAGGCCGAGCGCATGAAGGGTTCGCTCGATATGCTCGGCAAGCAGGCCCAGGGCATCGGTCAGATCATGAACGTCATCACCGATATCGCCGACCAGACAAACCTTCTGGCCCTCAACGCCGCCATCGAGGCGGCGCGCGCCGGAGATGCGGGCCGGGGCTTCGCCGTCGTGGCCGACGAGGTGCGCAAGCTCGCCGAAAAGACCATGGCCGCCACCAAGGAGGTCGGGGCCGCCATCGCCGCCATCCAGGATGGCACGCACGGCAACATCCTGGCCATGGGGGATGCCGCGCGGGCGGTCAGCGACAGCACGGCGCTGGCGGACGAGGCCGGCAAGGCCTTGCGGGAGATCCTGGCCCTCGTGGAGTCCTCGGCGGATCAGGTGCGCAACATCGCCACGGCCTCCGAGGAGCAGTCGGCATCGAGCGAGCAGATTTCCCGCTCCACCGAGGAGATCAACCGCCTGTCCGACGAGACCGCCGCGGCCATGAATCACGCCTCGCGAGCCGTGGTCGACCTTTCCAGCCTCTCCAGCGACTTGGGCCGCCTCATTGAAACCCTAAGCCGCCAAGCCGGCGAATCCGGAGTCCAGTCATGAGCAGTATGGGTAGTAACGCCAAGGAGCACCGGGACGGCCTGCTACAGCTTGTAACCTTCTCTGTCGACGGCGAGGAGTTCGGCATTGAAATCCTTATCGTCAAGGAAATCATCCGCTTCATGGAATCCACCAAGGTGCCCAATGCGCCGGAATTCGTGGAGGGGGTCATCAACCTGCGCGGGCAGATCATCCCGGTCATCGACATGCGCAAGCGCTTCGGCCTGGCCAGCGCCGCGCGCGACCAGCACACCCGCATCATCGTGGTCGAGATTCAGTCGTTGCGCGCCGGATTCATCGTCGACGCCGTCTCCGAGGTCCTGCGCATCCCGGCGGGCACCGTGGAGCCGGCGCCGCCCATGGTGGCCGGGATCGATTCCGAGTTCATCAGGGGCGTCGGCAAGCTCGACGACAGGCTGCTGATCCTGCTCGATCTGGAGCGCTTGTTCAGCGACATGGAGAAGCGACAACTGGCCGGCGTCTGATCGCCGGCAGAGACATGCGTTCCGCAAGGGCCGCTTCGAATGAAGCGGCCTCAAGTCATTGATAAAGCTCGATTTTATTCTGCCTCCGGCGGCCAAGGGGGCGCGGCCCC
>JAEYTO010000076.1 GCA_023433925.1 Pseudomonadota bacterium
GCTGGTACAATACTCGGCGGCGACATTCCGCCCTGGACTACATGTCACCTCTGGAATACGAAAGGGGTCACCACAATGCCGCTTGATCCTCAAGCGGAACATTCTCCACGAAACCGTGTCAACTCCAGACCTCACTACGCTCATCTATAACGACAAGATAACGCTGACGGGCATTCCCCTGGAAGCCTATGAATATGTCGTTAATGGCAAGTCCGCACTGGATTGGGTAGTGGAGCGCCAGTGCGTGAAAACAGACAAGGCAAGCGGTATCGTTAACGATGCCAATGACTGGGCCAACGAGACAATGAAGAACCCGCGCTATCCGCTGGAACTCTTCGCCCGCGTTGTGACCGTGAGCCTTGAAACGATGAAGATTGTGAGGGCATTACCTAGATTGGACATCTAAGCTAGCGCTTGTCTTTGATAAGAGAATGGGTGTGCAGATGTTATGCACACCCATTCTCTTATTCATTTTACCTAAGCATCATTATTACCTATGTGTTTGATGAGCAAATGAGCTTCCTTAGTTGAAAGAGCATTGATTTCTTTATTGAATTTTTGTTTTGCGATGTTTTTAAGCACCTCATCGCTCATGTTTTGCTTTGAAGCTAATCCTTTGAGCATTGAGATCTGCTTGGGGCTGATCGGATTAGAATGGGGACCTGGTTGGGCTTCTGGTAAAGGTGCCCTTTCTACGATTGTGAAATCAACATCGATGACTGATCCACTATGCTCATTATCTGAGTTGATTATTGACTTAATATTGAAGGCATCACAAAGCACACGAGTTTTAGCTCTAGTTGAAGCCACTCTGATGTAATGATCCGCGCAGCCCTTTGGCGTATTTGTTGGGCTTGCATCACCTATGTCAGAGAACTCTCTTCCGTCTGGAGTCGAAAGATTTGCTTCGCAAATGGCTGTATTGTCATTATCTTTTGAAGGTGCCTGAATCAATCTTGATTTAAGACTAGCAATGCCATGCTGATGTGCAAAATCAAGTATGCCTTCGTAAGTTGCGGCATCCTTGCCCTTGATTTTTGTAATTGAGGAGGCTTTCATTTTGGGTTCAGGTAGTTTGGTGGTGCTTTGATTTGCCTGAAGGGATGCATTGTTCTTAGTGTTATTAGACATGGTTGTTTCCTTTTTATTTTAAGAAGTTATTTGGTTTTTGGATGCTAGGATTGAAGATTTCGCAAGTGTATGCATATGTATATGACAGTTAAATAAATAATTACATCAGGATACTTTGAACTTTGGGATGGATTGGCCAATTTTTAGGAATGCGTGAAGAGCCAAATTCTCTGATTCCGAGCGGTGCATAATCTTTAGTCGCAGTCTTTGCTAAGTAACTGGCCCAATGGAAACATTTGTTGAATACGTCTGAAAAATTTTCATCATTTCTCCTGAGCATGATACCATTCGATTGAAGTTCACCATATCTTGATTTATTGCAGAAATTGATAAGCCCAAGCTGCTCAACACCAAGCTTCCGGTTCCACATAGCTTCTGCTTGCCGCAGAACATGATGATAACTCTGGATTTTGTTCCCATCTAGCAGAAGTATGCAATGATAGTGTTGATGCTTTTCACACGACTGCTCTCTGACCCAAATATATACAGGGTCAAGTCCAGCTCTTTTATAGAACTTTATGAGGTCGGCAATAAACTCAGAGAAGATTTGATTTGATCTGTCGTTGTAATACTCAGCAGGAAAGCGGACATCAAATCTGATAAAGAGCAACTTATTGTGTTTTGATATATAATAAATGAGCATATCTAATATTCTCTGGAGTATGTCTGTATAACATCCTTGACCTTTCGACTCATCAGCTTGGATACTTAATCCATAATAATTAGAATTCGAGATAATCATGGTTAGCCTCATTTGGTTTTAATTTATTGATGTATTTATCAATTTAGATATTACCTCAGACCTAGAAATGAAGACTACAAGAAGGATAAGTTTGACTTAACTCGCACATGCATTAACCTGATTTCAATCACCATATTATGATGTCTGAATTATTTTAATACACGTCACAGTCTTATGTGTGTGCGTGCCCAGGATTAAACACCAACAATGTCGGCAGGCGTTTGGGTGTTATGAAGTCATGTTAACCCAAAGGGCTATAGCGGGAGAAATTGCGTCATGCACGTCTCCAACATAGCTAAAGTCCGGGCTGCTTCAGGTAGTCCAGATGAGGCCTCCTCGGTGGCCGAGGGTAGAGCGGGTCTTTAGTCGTTGTCTTTGGCGGAGGATTGCCCAGATTAGTTATTACGCGTGGAGAGGAGGGTTAGTCTAGACATGCATGGTGTTGCTTTATTAACGAAAAAAACCAGGGTTTTTTCAAATTTTCAGGGGGGGGGCTTTTTTTTCTGACATAGATGCTCAAGGGGCTTGGCCGTTCTGGCTGGGCGAATGTGATTGTCAGTCAGGGGCTGGTCGCGCCTGCTATCACCGATGACTGTGGCCTGGCCCGGGGTATGATTCCTATTGTATAATTATCTTGGGAGGAAACTTCTCTGGTTTGAAGGAGGAGCGCAAGCAATCGTGGTTAACTCGACAGATATTTTGGGGCCTACCGCCCTTGCTTCCTGGGGGCGGAGGTAATGTGTCGTCAAATATTGCGTTAGTTTGTCTAAGATATGCCAAGCCCATATCGAACTCTGCGCGGCTCATTTCGTTTCTTATGTAAGCGAATAGCTTCGTTACGTGGAAGTAGCTATATCCGCCTATATGTATAGCTATCTTCTTTGCAGGCAAATATCCGGGCACAGGGAAAAGGTCTATGCAGGCATCGAGCATACATTCTCTGAGCCAATTAATAACCCATATGGCATCTTGCATGGACTGCTCATCAATTTGCAACTCATTTAAACAATGGTTATAGGCCATGATAATTGCAGCAATCCTTGCAGCATGCCCTGTCGAGCGGTTATCCCAGGAGTTAATAGCCTTTTGACATGTTTCGCCAATCCACGGGTGTCTGATTCCAAGATTGACTAGGTACTTATTCTGGTCATATTGATCCAGTATAGATTTTGCTGAGGGAGATAAAGTGAATGTTGTGTTCTTTTTGGGTCGGGAGTTATCACTTGAGGCTCTGTCGAGAATGCTCTTAAGCCGATTTTCGAAGAATGTCGGAGCTATTTTCGATCCTGGTTGATCGAAAGGTGGAAGGAATGAATTGGAGGGGATGATAAACGAACGGGCAAGGAATCCATTTGTATTAAGCTTGTAACGCGTTACGCATTCTAGCAGCGTATCTGGCTGTGTGGCACTAAGAATTACAATAGATGGATTTTCAACCCTTATCGTTCCTTTATATTGAGTCGTATTCTCAACTGGTTCTCCTTCCAGCATCTGAAGAATCCATGAGCGCTGGTTGCTTTTATAAAGTAGGCTCTGGAGTGTGCCAATTTCGCCATCAATAATTGAGATAGATCCAGATTGCTCTACAAGTGTAGACAGCAATGATTGAGGCGTGCAGTTGCCTTGTATAGTGAGTCGTATGGACGGTTGTGGCGTGTCTATTTTTTGATTGCCTGAGGAGACTGCTTCGTATTGCTCCTTGAGCGATTTTTCAAGATGACTAATAGCGCGCCGAGTGACCTTTAGTGAGTTCGTTTTCCCGCATCCAGTAAGGCCATTTAGGATAGTACACATAGAAATGTGTTCATGATGGCTATTGCTTATTGCTATGCTGCATGCACCGCGCATTGCTATGGCAACTGCGGAAAGTAGACAGACAAATGCAAATTCAGTTCGCGTCTTATGCTCTTTTGAGATGTAACGTGCAGTTTCCAGGAGTTTATGCATAGGGCGCTGGTTCGCGTTATCTCTTTCTGATAAACCATGAATGCGCATGTCACCGAGCCTTGTAGTAGTGTTTATGTTGCATAGTCATGCATAGTTTGTTTTTTTATGCGATGGTTTGGTCAGTGTGTATCTAATTATGATGCGAAATCATTCTGCATTTTACTCTTGGCCAGGGCTTTTTTATTGGGGAGAACTTGCTGCGAGGTATATTGTATGTTCCTAGGTGATAAAGCGTGGCGTGGTTTGTGGTTGAATGTCAACCTGCTCGATAGACGAAACAAGTGGTTTTGAAAAGTGGCATGGCCGTCTGGGCCAGACCGAAGAAGTCGTTGTATTAGTTCTTGGCAGTGTCACTCATGCCACTCCTCGTTTCTCGGCGACGCTGGCTCCACGCGCCCGTAGTTCAGGTGGATAGAGGAAAAATAAATGCAAATCTAGTTCCCCCTATGTTCCCCCGGAAACAAAAAGGGTTAAGCCAAGTGGCTTAACCCTTTGATTTTCCTGGCGCGCCCAGGAGGATTCGAACCCCCGACCCACTGCTTAGAAGGCAGTTGCTCTATCCACCTGAGCTATGGGCGCGTGGAGCAGGGGAATATAGGTGAGTGGGCGGGCCGGGTCAAGGTGGGCCGGCAAGGGGTAAGTGGGTCAGTTTGTTTAGTCGGCAAGCCCGGCGATTTCCTCCAAGCTCCAAACGTGGTCTGAAACGCCAGCCTCCATGGCCGGGGTCACGCGCAGGGTCTTATGGATGCGCGCGAAGTTATAATACATGAAGTGGAGAGCTATGGCGTGAGCCAAGTTTTCGACCTTTTTTGAGAAGGCATTGGTCAGCCGGGTGAACCGCCTCATGCTCATGCGCATGGTGAGGTTTTGGCGCTCCACGAAACTGGTGGAGACGTGCTTGATGTCCGGGGTTCCGCTAACCACGATCTTCTCTGCTCCGATACACGCCGCCGGGCTGTAGCGCCTTCCGGCCTCCGGATCTGGGCCATAAATCTTTTGAAGCATGGCGTAATCGACACCGCCACCATATGCGTGGTCAACGGCCTCCAGATAGGCCCTGTGTCCGTCCGTGGTCAGTTGAACACGGTTGGCCAGCCTTGAGGCCAAGTCTTCCATGAAAAGGCTCGCGGTGTCCGCGCCCCGGTCGCCTACCATCCAAGACGGGACAAGTTTGGTGTCCGCACAAATGGCCGTCCAGGTCCACACATCCCCATAGCCGAATTCACCCTGGTGCTCTTCGGGGACATTCTTCTGTTTGGAATAGCAGAAGGACCAAATCTCATCACACTGAATGCGCTTACAGGGCAGCCCTCGCAGTGCTTTGTCCTGATACTCCGCACAGGCGCGGCCCACATCGACCAAAAGCTTGGTGACAGTGTTTTTGGCAACGACCGTGATCCTAACGGTGGCGCGGATGCTGCTTCCTTCCACAAGGCAGCCTAGGACTTGAGCGCGCTTGGCGATGGGCAACTTGTTCATGAGGCGAAGATATCTCTTCGTGCAAAAGCGGTCAAGCAAAAATGGTCAGTTTGCAAAATTTCGCAAATCGTCGTTGACAGCTTTTCTGGGATAGGGTACATGGTTCCCATGGACTTGAGCAATTTTCGGACTCCCGGGCAATACATAGAAGCCCTCATCGCCTCTCGCGAGTGGACGCAGCGAGTGCTTGCTATAATAATTGGAATTGATGAAACCATGCTGAACAAAATTATCAGCGGGAAAAAATCAATTGATGCTAAAACATCTCTTTTGCTTGCTGACGTATTTGGGGTCAGCGCATCAGATTTTCTTGGGCTTCAGAAAGAATATGATCTGGCCAAAGCAAAAATTGAAATGCAACCAGACCCAGGTAGAGCTACAAGGGCACATCTATTTGGAGAACTACCTATATCTGACATGATAAAGCGTGGGTGGCTGTCTGCAAACAATATTCGTGACGTGGCCCAGGTTGAAGCTGCCCTAGTAAAATTTTTTGGGGCAAAATCGGTTGATGACATTGAAATACTGCCTCATGCCGCGAAAAAGACTCAAACATTCTCTCCTGCAACGCCAGCACAAATCGCATGGCTATACAGGGTGAAAGCGATCGCGGAAGAAATGATTGTCGGCAAATACTCCATGAATGCTGTAAAATCAGCAATAGAAAAATTAAAAATCCTTCTCCACTCTCCAGAGGAAGCAAGAAAGGTTCCTAGAATATTGGCAGAGTGCGGGATTAGATACTTGATTGTTGAGGCTTTGCCTTCATCGAAAATCGACGGCGTTTGTTTTTGGCTGAATGATAAATCGCCGGTAATCGCAATGACTTTAAGATATGATCGCATTGACAATTTTTGGTTTGTTCTTCGTCACGAGATTGAGCACGTCATTCAAAAACATGGACAGCAAAAGGTGATGATTGACGCTGAACTAGAGGCTGGATCGCCTCCTAATATATCAGAAGAAGAGCGACTGGCAAACAGAGCTGCCATAGAGTTCTGTATTCCTCAGAAAAAGATGGAGAGCTTTGTTGCGAGAAAGCATCCTTTCTTTAAAGAGTCAGATATTCTTGGTTTTGCCAATACGTTACATGTACACCCTGGAATTATAGCTGGACAGCTTCAGCATAGAACAGGAAGGTATGATCGTTTCAGGCCGCATCTAGTAAAGATACGCCATGCAGTTTCCCCAAGTGCCATGGTAGATGGATGGGGAGACATCGCGCCGATAGATTTATAACAAGGAGTGTTTATGGCTACTAAAAAGAAAGAATTTCAGGAAATCATTCGACGTTACAAGCAACAGACTGGCAAAACCGAAGTAGACATGAAAGAGGTTGCTAGGTTTGCCGTTACGCTGGGCCTGCCTTTGCCAAAGCCTAAAGACCCAATAGACCGGCTTGCTGAGGAATTTACGAAAGTAGCACGGGACGAAATCCGGTACGATCAGAAAACAGGAAAGCCATATCGAGCAAATCACGCGATTACTGGCGGTTATGGGAGCCAACAATACCATTTATGGATAGACATTGATGAGGCTCCAAGAAAGCAAATGCACAAAAGTCTTATAATGCGCCGTGAACAGATGGTTGGTGATGGCCTTCAATTAACCCTTGACGCCATGCATTGGAATAACGTCAACCCGAATGAAGAACCCATTACGATTCCGCTTGATTTCACAGATGATATTGAATGGAAGCTGAATGCTCCAGATGATGGAAAAGAAGTGGCCTAAGTTTCAGATTTTTTCCATCTTGCGTTAGCAGCAAGCTTGGCTATTTCTTTGCGCTCTTCGGGCGTGAGTTTTTCAGCCCTTGCCTTCCCTCCTTTCTTGCCACCAAGCCGCCCGAGCGCGACGGCGTTTGGGTTCTTTTCGGGCTCCTCAAGGGTGGCTTCCTTGGCGGGCTTGTCCCCAAGGTTTGCAGTTGCCTCCCCAACGATCATGGCCGCCAGTTCGTTGAGGTCGCGTGGGCGTTTTTTCTTCTTGGTGTCCATGCCCTTTTGTAGCATGGGCGCTCAAGCATCGGCAAGAGTCAGTGGCGAAGTCCAGATTTCAACCTGACCCACTACCCGGCAAGGGTGATCATGGTCGAGGACAGGCGGCGCGAAAGGAGGCCATGTGCTCGCCACCTGATCTACTCCATGGAACATGTTCCGGTCGCAAGTCCGCCGCGTCATTGAGATCGACCGCGCGTCATGCGCATGGTCTGCGTCAGGACCGCCGGGCGCGTGTTGACAGGGCGCGGACAAGGTTTGTAGTATTATCGGCGTGCGGCGAAGCCGCGCGGGCTTTCAGGGTGCGGGCCGATGCATGAACGGCTCGCGGTTCACTTTCATCAGCCATCCCCGCCTGCTCCTCCTGGTATTCTTGAAAGCCGTCCTGCAACGTCAAATGCCAGCATTTCCATTCCGTTCACCGGCAGGAGCATCGGGAGCAGCCTCATGGCACGCCTTGCGTTGTGCGCGGCATCCTGCATTTTCGTTTTGCTTTGTTCCGCCTTGGCCCAAGCCGATTGGGCCAGGTACGGCAGCTTCAAGGTCATGGTCGAGCTGCGGCGCATGAATGCCCCGGACCTGCCGCGCGAAGTCCTCGAATGGCTGCACGCCGAGACCCGCTCGCCCGAGTGGCGGGGCGCGCTGGACATCAAGGAGCAGGGCGGCCAGTGGGCCTATCGCGTGCGCCTGCGGGTCGCGGCCGACGGCTCGACGGACTTCGGGCGCATCTCGGCGGTCTCGGCCACGGTCAACGGCGTGCCGGCCGGCGAGTTCGAGCGGTCCAGTTTTTTCCACACCAGGCACTATTACTTCGCGAGCTGGGCCGATCTCGTTTCCGCCTTCGGTCCAGGCGCTTTCGTGCGCTTCACGGTTACGGTCGATGGCGAGGCGCGGTCGGGGACGGTCTGGATTCATCCCTTTTCCGAGGCGGATTTTCCGGAGCTTGCGGTCGTTGCCCTGGACGAGGCGACGCTCCAGGTGACCACGGACGAGCCGGACCAGTGGAGCACCGTAAGCGTCTGGACCCAGGTGGGCCGCTCGCGGGAGCATGTGCTGGAGGACGAGCCCATCAAGGGCTTCGGCAACGCCGTGCCCGTGGCCGTGCCCATGGACAGGCGCAGGCCTGACGCGACATATATCCACGAGGTGGAGGCCGGGGACGAGAGCGGCTACGGCCTGTCACGCGGGACCGTCATGTACGGCACGCTCGTGGAGGGCTCGAACCTGGCCGAGACCCGATCCTGGCCAACAAAGGACCTCAAGGAACGCATTGAGGACGCGGCGGTCGGCATGCTCAGCTGCACGCTCGCGCCGGCGGCGGGCCTGGGGCTGGATGCGCTGCTCCTGCCCGCCGTCGCCGTGGCTCTGTGGCGGGCCAGGCGCATGCGGAGGTAGGGCGGATCAAGGCTCCCGAGATCCTTCCGCGTGTCCGCTTGGCGAGCCCGTACCGCGCAGACCTCGTGTCGTTGGCCGGCAGCGGCTTCCGCCGGGGGCCGTTGCCTGGCTGGCGGAAAGCGGGTATGCAGGCCGCTCGCACATCCCCCAGCGAGGCAGCCTTGGCGGACAGATTCTCCAGTTTCGACGAATTCTCGGCCCACCTCGACAGGCTGGGCCTGTTCCACATGGACCTGACCCTGGACAGGGTGCGCGAGTTCGGCCGCCGGGCCGGGCTCGCCAGGCCGCCCTTCGCCGTGGCCCACGTGGTGGGCACCAACGGCAAGGGCTCCACGTCGGTCTTCCTGGAGTCCATCGCCCGCGAGCACGGCCTGCGCACCGGCCTGTACACCTCGCCGCACTTCCTGTCCTTCCGCGAGCGCATCCTGGTGGGCGGACGCATGCTGCCCGAGGAGCGCTGGACCCGTCTGGCCAACCGGGCCATGTCCATCGGCGGCGACCTGGGCCTGACCTACTTCGAGCTGCTCACCTGCATGGCCGTGCTGGCATTCGCCGAGGACGGCGTGGAGCTGGCGGTCATGGAGGCCGGCCTGGGCGGCAGGTACGACGCCGTGAGCGCCTTCGAGACCGACCTGACGCTCTTCACGCCCATAGGCATGGACCACATGCGCATCCTGGGGGACACGCTCACGGCCATCGCCAGGGACAAGGCCGAGGCCATGCGCCAGTGCGAAGGAGGCGGCCTGGCCGTGACCGGCTGGCAGGAGCCCGAGACGCTTGGCGTGTTGCGCGAGACCGCCGAGCGCAAGGGCGCGCGGCTGCTCATGGCCGGCTGGGTGGCCAGCCTGCCGCAGGGCGCGCGCCTGGGCCTGGCCGGGCCGCACCAGCGCGGCAACGCCCTGCTGGCCCTGGCCGCCTGGCGGCTCGTGACCACGGCCCTGGGCCGCGAGCCCGATGCCGAAGCCGAAACCAGGGGCCTGGCGCGGGCTTTCATCCCTGGCCGGCTGCAACGCTGCCCGGCCATTCCGGGGCGAAGCCCCGAGCTTATCCTGGACGGCGCGCACAACGAGCCGGGCCTGAACGCGCTTCTGGTCGCCGTGGAGGAGTTGCGCATCCGCCCAAAGGCCTTACTTTTCTCCTGTCTCAAGGACAAGGAGCTCTCGGCCATGGTCCCGCTCGCCGCGCGGCTCACGGACGGGCCGATCCTCGCGACCGGCCTGCCGGGCTGCGACCGGTCGCGCGCCCCGGCCGAGATCGTCGCGGCCTTCGCCACCCTGGGCCGCCAGGCCGAGGCCTTCCCGGACCCGCAGGCGGCCCTTGCGCGCGCGGCAGCCCTTGGCGGCCCCGTGCTGGCCTGCGGTTCCTTGTATTTGCTGGCCGCTTTGTATACAAACCGGCCAGAGTGCCTGGAGAATGCGAATCCGGCCTGACTTTTGCTGCAATTACTCTCTTCGTGCCCATGAGGACTGCCGTGCCCAACCTTTTCCGACTGCTGCCTTCCGTGGACCAGGCCCTGCAAGGCTTGTCCGGCGACCCCGATCTGGCCGGCGCGCCCAGGCCGCTCCTGCGCGATCTGGTCAACAGGTTCCTGGACCTGTGCCGCGAGGAGATCAAGGCCGGCGCCCTGGGCACCGAGGAGCAGCTCGCGCCCGATGCGCTCCGCAGGCGCATGGCCTGCTTCATCCGCTCCCAGTCGCGGCCGCACTTCCGGCGCGTGCTCAACGCCACGGGCGTGGTCATCCACACGAACCTGGGCCGCTCGCTGCTGGCCGAGCCGGCCATCGAGGCCGTGGTCGAGGCCTGCGGCAACTACTCCAACCTGGAGCTCGACCTGGCCACGGGCAAGCGCGGCAGTCGCTACAGCCACGTGGAGGAGCTGCTCTGCCGCATCACCGGCGCCGAGGCGGCCCTGGTGGTCAACAACAACGCCTCGGCCGTGCTCCTGTGCCTGGAGACCCTGGCCAAGGGCCGCGAGACCATCGTCTCGCGCGGCCAGCTCGTGGAGATCGGCGGCTCGTTCCGCATCCCGGACGTCATGGCCCGCTCGGGCTCCACCCTCGTGGAGGTCGGGGCCACCAACCGCACGCACCCGCGCGACTATGAGAACGCCATCACCGAGAACACGGCCCTGCTCCTGCGCGTGCACACCTCCAATTTCCGCATCGTCGGCTTCACCCGCGAGACGAGCGTGGAGGAGCTGGTCGAGATCGGCCGCCGCCGGAACATCCCGGTCATGGAGGACCTGGGCTCGGGCTGCTTCTTCGATCTGCGGCCCATGGGCTTCCAGTTCGAGCCCACGGTGCAGGAGGTCGTGGCCGCCGGCCCGGACGTGGTCACCTTCAGCGGCGACAAGGTTCTGGGCGGACCGCAGGCCGGCATCATCGTGGGCCGGCGCGAGTACATCGAGTGCATCAAGCGCAACCCCGTCAACCGGGCCATGCGCATCGACAAGATGACCCTGGCCGCCCTGGAGGCCACGCTGCGCCTGTACCTCGACCCGGAGCTGGCCAGGCGCGAGATACCGACCCTGGCCATGATCACGGCCGAGCCGGCCGAGCTCAAGCGCAAGGCCCAGGCCCTGGCCCGGCTGCTCAAGCGCGATCTTTCCAGCTTTCTCGACATCGCCACGCGGCCCGGCGTGTCGCGCGTGGGCGGCGGCTCCTTCCCGGAGCGCGACCTGCCCACGACCATCGTCACGGCGCGTCCCAAGGCCGGCGGGGCCCAGGCCCTGGAAACGCTCAAGGACAACCTGCGCTCCTCCGAGCCGCCGCTCATCGGCTACATCCAGGAGGACGCTTTCTGCCTCGACCCGCGCACGTTGCGCAACGACGAATTCCGTCTCGTGTCCGGCTCCCTGGCGCAGGCCCTTGAGGCCATGGACGCCATGGACGCTACGGGAGACACGGGCGTCTGCAAGACATAGCCATCACCGCAAGGAGCATCATTACATGACCAAG
Source organism: Pseudomonadota bacterium (assembly GCA_023433925.1). Lineage (GTDB taxonomy): Bacteria > Desulfobacterota > Desulfovibrionia > Desulfovibrionales > Desulfovibrionaceae > Desulfocurvibacter. The sequence continues at coordinate 11,646 of JAEYTO010000076.1, forward strand.
AAAAAGAAGGACTCCGCCCCGGCGGAGCTGACGTTCAAGCCCAAGAGCTGCTGGGAGGTCTACGACACCCCGGCGCACGCCAAGGCCATGGACAAGCTGGCCAGGGAATACGTGGATTTCCTCTCGTGCTGCAAGACCGAGCGCGAGGTCATCGGCTGGGTGGCCAGGTGGCTGGCCAAGGAAGGCTTCTCCACGGACTTCGCCTCCGACCGCTGCTTCCGCGTCAAGGCCTGCAAGACGGTCTTCATCGCCCGCAAGGGCCGCCGGCCGCTGGCCGAGGGCGTGCGCCTGCTCGGCGCGCACGCCGACTCGCCGCGCCTGGACTTCAAGCAGCACCCGCTCTACGAGACCGCCTCGGTGGGCCTGGCCAAGACGCATTACTACGGCGGCATCCGCAAGCACCAGTGGCTGGCCCGACCGCTGGCCCTGCACGGCGTGGCCGTCAAGACCGACGGCAGGGCCGTGGAAATAGTCATCGGCGAGAATCCGTCCGACCCGGTCTTCACCATCGCGGACCTGCTCCCGCACCTGGCCTACAAGCAGGTCGAGCAGAAGCTCGGCGAGGCTTTCGAGGCCGAGAAGTTCAACGTCATCGTGGGCCACAAGCCGGCCGAGAACGGCGACAGCGGCGGCGGCTCCGATGGTTCCATCGGCGGCTCCAACGGGAATGGCGGGAACGGCGGCAAGGACCTCGTCAAGCAGCGCGTGCTCGAATTGCTCAACGAACGCTACGGCATCGTCGAGGAGGATCTGTTCAGCGCCGAGCTCCAGATCGTGCCGGCCGGCCCGGCGCGCTTCGTGGGCCTGGATTCCTCGCTCATCGGCGGCTACGGCCACGACGACCGCGTGTGCCTCTTCGCCGGCCTGCAAGCCTTCCTGCGCGCGGACAAGCCCGAGTACACCCAGGTGCTCGTGTTCTGGGACAAGGAGGAGATCGGCAGCGAGGGCAACACCGGGGCCAAGTCGCGCTTCATGGAGTACTGCATGGAGGATCTCTGCGCGGCCTGGGAGCCGGCCGCGCGGCCCCTGCGCGTGCTGGAGCGCTCCTGGGCCGTGTCGGCCGACGTGCACGGCGCCCTGGACCCGGACTTCCAGGAGCTGCACGACAAGCTCAACGCGGCCATGCTCGGCTACGGCCCGTGCTTCTGCAAGTACACGGGCCATCGCGGCAAGGTCGGAGCCAACGACGCGCACCCCGAGTACGTGGCCTGGCTGCGGCGCATCCTCAACGAGGACGGCATCCCCTGGCAGATGGCCGGGCTGGGCCGCGTGGACCTGGGCGGCGGCGGCACCGTGGCCAAGTACATCGCCGAGTACGGCATGGAGATCATCGACTTCGGCACGCCCGTGCTGTCCATGCACAGCCCGTTCGAGCTGGTCAGCAAGGCCGACCTGTACGCGACCATGCTGGCTTATGAGACGTTCTTGAGAAAATAAGGCGAATCGGGGCTACCGCCTCGAACCCCGTCTGGGGGAGTTCAACTCCCCCAGCCTCCCAGCGTGCGCGGCGCTTTGTTTCCGCAAAGCCCGAAACACGACGCCGCGAGCTTGGATGGCCCGAGGCGTCGTGTTTCGGGCTTGTCCAACCCGCGGCCCCAAAGCCTTTGCGTTTCGCTGGCTTGATGCCGCGGCTATAAAAGTTTTAGGAAGGGGGTCCGGGGGGAAACCCTTTCCCAAAAGGGTTTCCCCCGGTTTCTTACTCTCCCTTCTTCTCCAAAGGAGTCCACCATGCCAGTCATCATGGGAACCGCCGGGCACATCGACCACGGCAAGACGAGCCTCGTGCGCGCGCTCACGGGCATCGACTGCGACCGGCTGGGGGAAGAGAAGCGCCGGGGCATCACCATCGAGCTCGGCTTCGCCTACCTGGACCTGCCGGGCGTCGATCGCCTGGGCATCGTGGACGTGCCGGGCCACGAGCGCTTCGTGAAGAACATGGTCGCGGGCGCGGCGGGCATCGACTTCGTCACCCTGGTCATAGCGGCGGACGAGGGCGTCATGCCCCAGACCCGCGAGCACCTGGAAATCTGCTCCCTACTCGGTACCGAGACCGGCCTGGTGGCCCTGACCAAGGTGGACATGGTCGACGAGGAGCTTCTGGAGCTCGTGCAGGAGGACATCAGCGAGTTCCTCAAGGGCACGTTCCTGGAGGGCGCGCCGGTCATGCCCGTGTCCTCGCACACGGGTCAGGGCATACCGGAGCTCAGGGCCAAGCTCGCCGAGATCGCCGCGAGCTTCAAGCCCAGGCGGCGCACGGACCTCTTCCGCCTGCCCATCGACCGCATCTTCTCCATGAAGGGCTACGGCACGGTCATCACGGGCACGCTTGTCGCGGGCAGCGTGGCCGTGGGCCAGGACATCCTGGTCTACCCGCAGGGCAAGCCGAGCAAGGTGCGCAACATCCAGGTCCATGGCCGGGCGGCCGAGAAGGCCTCGGCGGGCCAGCGCACGGCCGTGAACCTGGCCGGCCTGGAAGTGGAGGAGCTGGAGCGCGGGCAGGTGCTCGCGTTGCCCGGCACGCTCTTCCCGTCCACGACCTGGGACGTGGAGCTGACCCTGCTCAAAAGCTCGCCCAGGCCGCTCAAGCACCGCAAGGAAGTGCACTTCCACCACGGCAGCCGCGAGGTTCTCGCGCGCGTCTACCTGCTCGATCGCGACCAGCTCATGCCGGGCGAGACGTGCGCCTGCCAACTGCGCTTCGAGGAGTCCCTGGTGGGCGTGTACGGCGACCGCGTGGTGCTGCGCTCCTTCTCGCCCCTGCGGACCATCGGCGGCGGCAAGCTCATCAACCCACTGGGCCGCAAGGTCAAGCGCCACTCGGAGCAGGTCGCGGTCCTGCACGGCCTGGCCAAAGGCGAGCCCGAGGAATTGGCCCTGGGCCAGCTCCTGCTGGCCGGCCCCGAGGGGTTGAGCTTCGCCCAGCTCGTGACCATGACCAACCTGGAGACCAGGGCCCTGGACAAGCTCCTGGGCCAGCTCGGCGGCCAACAGAAGGCCTTGATGTACGACAAGGATGGGCGCGTGTACGTTTCCGGCGCGCTCCTGGACGAGCTTTGCGCGTCGGCCGTGGCTTTCGTCGCCGGATACCATCGCAAGAATCCGCTCAAGCCCGGCCTGTCGCGCGGCGAGCTGGCCTCGGACTGGGGCAAGGGGCTGCCGGCCAAGCTCTTCCACTTCGTTATGGAACGACTTTTGAAGAAGGGCGAGCTGGTGGCCGAGCAGGAGGTGCTGCGGTTGCCGGGGCACAAGGTCTCGCTCGCCTCGGACGAAGCCAAGATGCGGAGCTCCATCCTCGCGGCATACGAGCAGGGCGGCATCACTCCTCCCAATCTCAAGGACGTGCTCGATCCACTCGGCGTGGATTTCAAGGCGGCCGCGCCGGTGTTCAAGCATCTCCAGGACCAGGGCGAACTGCTCAAGATCAAGGAGGACATGTACTTCAGCCGGTCGGCCATGGCCAAGCTGCAAGAGCTGATCGTGGGCTTCTTCGGGAGCCACGAGGAGATGGGGCCGCCCGACTTCAAGGATCTCACGGGCCTGTCGCGCAAGTACGCCATCCCGGTGCTTGAGTACCTGGACAAGGAGAAGGTCACCGTGCGCGTGGGCGACAAGCGCCGCCTGCGCAAGCGGTGAGACGGGGCGGAGAGCATCGGCATCCCATCTTGAACCAGTGGCCTGGCTTGATGAGGCGGGTGATTCCAGGATAACGCGCCAGTCATAACCTCATTCGGGAAGAATACTCATGACGATCGAGCAGGCTTTTTACCAGCGCACGGACGCATACTTGCGTTACAGCGGCAAGCTTACCATGGCGAACGAATGGCTGCCGCAACTCCTGGCTGAAGGGAAGTACGCGGATGCGGCTGCCGCCCTGGACCAGAACATCTCCCGAGAAGAGATATCCAAGCTTTGCCTCATCCGGGCCGAGCTGCTTTGCCTGCTCGGGCGAAATGCCGAGGCGCATGATGAATGCCTGCGCATCCTGCGCGGCTACGAGGATGATCCCGACGTATGGGCGCTTCTGGCCTGGATCGAGTTGAGCCAGGGCCGCCCTGGGCCGGCCCAGCCTTTCTGCAAGCGCGCCTTGCGGATTGATCCGAGCCATGTGCCAAGCCGCGTGAACGCGGCATATCTGGGCGGCAACACCGCGCAATACCCAGCCACTGATGCGGCCGGCCTGCGGGTGTGCATAATTACCAGCATTCCGCCAAAGCGCTTCGAAGCCACCAGGCGTTGCCTGAGTACGTGGCTCAAGGCCGGTTTCGAGGTCATGTCCCTCAATCCGGCAGAGGAGTTGCCGGTGCTGGAGGCCGAATTCCCCGAAGTGCGCTTCGTGAGCGCCGAACGCGACGGACGCAAGCACCACCAGAAGCCGCTTGTGTACATCGAGGACATGCTGCGTGTCTTGGCCGACAGTGGCGCGGATATCTGCGGCATCGTCAATGCCGACATAGCCTTTTGCCACGAGGGCGACTTCCGGGCCTTTGTGGCCGCCGAGGCCAAGGGGGGAATGCTTTTCGGGCCTCGCGTGGAGCTGCCGGCTCCAGAGGCCCGCATGGCCAGCCTGTATCTGCGGGGGTTCGATTACTTTTTCTTTGATCGCGCGGCCATCCCGGATATGGGCGACTCGGGTTTCTGCGTGGGCGTTCCATGGTGGGATATATACTTCCCTTTCCTGTTCATGCTTCAAGGAACCCGGGTGAAGATGAACGTCTCGCCCGTGGCCTATCACTTGGCTCACGACACCAACTGGTCCGTCCTCGACTTTTACCGCATGGGCATGCGGTTCATGCAGCTCACTGACAGGATTTATGATGTGAAGGACGGCACGGACCTCATGACCCGCCTGAACATCACGAATTTCGGCGCGCATGTCATGACTCAGGCCAAGCTGTCCGCCGAAGCGCTCTTCCGCAGGAGCGAGCCCGTCTATTACGCCGACCCGCTGTTCCGCGAGGTCATTGTACCCCCGGACCCCGCGCGGCATCTGAGTTTCGTCTACATGCCCATCGTGCTTGCGTCCGGGCAACCCTCTCCCTACGAGCGGATCGTGGGCGGCGGGGCATGATGACCGGCGTGCTTCTCGCCGGAAAAAAGAAAAAAGGCGGAACCGGAGTTCCGCCTTTCAGTGATCGAGTGGGGCGAACGGAGGGACTTGAACCCTCGGCATCAAGAGCCACAATCTTGCGCTCTGCCACCTGAGCTACGTCCGCCACGAGAGGAAGAGGCATATACCCAAGATACCCTTGCCGGTCAAGGGTGTTTTTCAGGTTCTCCGGCCGGTCGCCAGGGGAGGGCGGCGGTCAATCACGAATCCTAGAGGAATACATGGACAAGCTGATCATCAGGGGCGGCAAGCCCCTTAACGGAACCATCCGCGTTAGCGGTTCCAAGAACGCGGCCCTGCCCATCCTCATGGCCTGCATCCTGCCCAAGGGCAAGATCGAGCTGACCAACGTGCCGAAGCTGGCCGACATCCGCACGACGCTCAAGCTCCTGAACATCCTGGGCTGTCAGACCTGGTTCCAGGACGGCAAGGTCACGGTGCAGTGCGACGAGCTCAACCCGCACGCGCCCTACGAGCTGGTCAAGACCATGCGCGCCTCGGTGCTCTGCCTGGGGCCGCTGCTGGCCCTGCTGGGCGAGGCCAAGGTGGCCCTGCCGGGCGGCTGCGCCATCGGCTCGCGCCCCGTGGACCAGCACCTCAAGGGCCTGGAGAAGATGGGCGCCCGCTTCGAGCTGGCCGAGGGCTACATCAACGGCGCGACCGACGGCCTCAAGGGTGCGCGCATCGCTCTGGACATGCCCACGGTCGGCGGCACCGAGCACCTCATGATGGCCGCGGCCCTGGCCGACGGCGAGACGATCATCGAGAACTGCGCCCGAGAGCCCGAGGTGGTGGATCTGGGCAACTTCCTGAACGCCTGCGGCGCGCGCATCACGGGCCACGGCACGAGCGTGGTGCGCATCCAGGGTGTGACGTCCCTCAAGGGCGGCTCCTACTCGGTCATGCCGGACCGCATCGAGGCCGGCACGTACATGGCCGCCGCGCCCATAACCCGAGGGACCATCCGCCTGGAGAACTGCCCGGCCGCGGCCATGGACGCGGTGATCATGAAGATGCGCGAGATGGGCGTGGTCATCGAGCAGGACGGCGACGCCGTGCTCGTCAGGGGCGACGGCGAACTGCGTTGCGTGGACGTGGCCACCACGTACTATCCGGGCTTCCCCACGGACATGCAGGCCCAGATCATGGCCCTCATGACCCTGGCCAAGGGCGCGGGCATGGTCGAGGAGAACGTCTTCGAGAACCGCTTCATGCACGTCATGGAACTCGCGCGCATGGGCGCGGACATCAAGCTCAAGGGCCGCGCGGCCATCGTGCGCGGCGTGGACAAGCTCGTGGGCGCGCCGGTCATGGCCTCGGACCTGCGCGCCAGCGCCTCCCTCGTGCTCGCCGGCCTGGCCGCCCAAGGCATCACCGAGGTGCAGCGCATCTACCACCTGGACCGCGGCTACGAGCGCATCGAAGAGAAGCTGCGCGGCGTGGGCGCGGACATCGAGCGCGTCTCGGCGTAGATTTCGGGTCCCGTTTGATTCAGCCTGAACCAAGGGCGCCCCTTCCGGGCGCCTTTTTCGTTGAAAGCGCCGGGCGTTTCAGGGAACATGGCCTTACGCAGCCGAACCGAGAGCTGTCCAATCCCTTCGAGGAGCCATGCGCCAAGCAGAGCCCATCTCCTCGCGACGCGCGGATGCGCCGCCGCTGCTTCCCTGGCAGGTGCTCTTCCTGGCCCTCATGCTGGGCATCCTGGCCTATCGCCACGCCCTGGCCGCGTCGGCCTGCGCCGTGCTTCTCTACGTGGCCACGGCCCTGGTGCGCGGCTGGCGGCCTCCCATCCCAAGATACCTGCTGGCCTTCCTGCTGGGCTTCCTGCTGGCCTGGGGGCGCATGCCGGCCATGTCCGGCCCGGAGCCGGATTGGATGGCCGCCGGCCAGAAGGTGCGCGTCACGGGTCGCGTGCTGGACGTGCAAGCCCGCGAGGGCCGGCGCATCCAGGTGATCCTGGAGGACGTGCGGTGCACCCCGCCCGGAGGCGCGGCGGCCGATCTGCCCGGCCGGCTGGTCTGGACCTGGCAGGATCCGGATATTTGGCCCGGACCCGGCCAGGACGCCGCCTTCACGGCCAAGGTCTGGCCGGCGCGCAGCTTCGCCAATCCGGGCGCGTGGGACACGCGCTTCTACTGGGCCAGACAGGGCGTGTTCCACCGGGCCTACACGCGCGGCCTCGCGGGTGAAGCCCAGGTGGAACTCGCCGGCGAGCCCGGTTGGCCGTGGCGCACGCGCCAGGCCTTGCGCGCCGGGCTCATGGAGCTCACGGCTCCCCTGGAGGGCAGCCAGGGCAGGGCCTTGCTCATGGCCCTGATCACCGGCGACCGCTTCCTCCTGGATCGCGAGACGCGCGAGGACATGGCCGACGCATCCCTGGCCCATGTCCTGTCCCTGTCCGGGCTGCACCTGGGCATCGTGGCCAGCCTGGGCTGGCTGGCGGCCTGGCTCGCGGGCCATGCCTGGCCCGGGCTGCACCTGCGCCTTTCCCGGCCCAGGCTGGCCGTGCTCCTGGGCCTGCCGCCCGTGCTCCTCTACCTGTGGCTCGGCGGAGCCGCGCCCTCGCTCCTGCGATCGGCGGTCATGTTCGCCTCCTGGGGCCTGCTCCTGTGGCTTGGCCGGGGCCGGGTGCTCCTGGACGGCCTGCTCCTGGCCTTGGCCGTCATCCTGGCCTGGGACCCGCTCATGGCCTTCGACCTGGGCCTGCAAATGTCCGCCGCGGCCGTGGCAGGCATGGCCCTGGCCCTGCCGCGCCTGTTCGCCTGGGCCAAGAGCCTGTCCGAATCCGTCCCGGCGTGGCTGCGCTCCCCGGCGCTCTTTCTGGCCCAGTCCACGGCCGTGACCGTGGCCGCCAACCTGGCGCTCCTGCCCATCCTGCTCGTCAACTTCGGCCGGCTTGGCGCGGGCCTGTATTGGAACCTGCTCTGGGTGCCGCTCCTGAGCGTGCTCATCATGCCTCTGGGCTTCCTGGGCCTGCTCCTGTCCGTCCTGCCGGGCCTCGGGCCGGCCGCGGCCCAGTGCCTGAGCCTGGACGCCTGGGTGCTGGAGGCCCTCATGGGCCTGCTGGCGCGAGCCCGCGAGCTCGGGTTGGTGCCGGTGGTCACCTCCGCCATCCCGTATTGGACGCAGATGGCCGGCTGCTGGCTCCTGCTGGTCTACGCCTTCGTGCGCCGGGACCTGCCGTCGGACCGCGAGCGGCCCCTCGTGCTGCTCGTGTTCATCCTCCTGGCCGGGCCGGTCCTCTGGCAGGGCTTCCAGCCCGTCAGGCCTCTGCGGCTGACCATGCTCGACGTGGGCCAGGGCCAGTGCATCCTCCTGGAGACGCCCCACGGCGCGCGCTACCTCATCGACGGCGGCGGCACGACCGGGCCGGGCTTCGACGTGGGCGAGGCCGTGGTGGCCAGGGTCCTCGCCTTGAGCACGCCGGCCGAGCTGGCGGGAGTCATCCTGACCCATTCGGAGACCGACCACGCACGCGGGCTGGCGCACATCGTGCGCGCCTTCGGGATCGGCTTCTTCGCCAGCACGGGGGACTGGACGGATTCGACCTATGTTGCGCAGCTTCGCGCGGCCCTGGCCGACAGGGGCGTGGAGCAGCGCGCCTGGCAGGCCGGGCAGTCCTATGTGCTCGGCGCGGGGGTGAGCCTGGAGGCCCTGCATCCCGGACCGCCCGGCTCATCAGGCGTGGGCCGGCGCAAGGGCAACGACGGCTCCCTGGCCCTGCGCCTGGTCTGGCGAGGCAAAGGCCTGGCGCTCCTGCCCGGCGACCTGGAGCGGCCCGGACTCAAGGCCATGCTGGCCAACGCGGGCGACCTGCGCTCCGAGGCCCTGATCCTGCCGCACCACGGCAGCGATTCGAGCCATTCGCCGGAGCTGTACGGGCGCGCCGCGCCAAGGCTGGCCTTGGCCTCCTCGGGCTACCTGAACCGCTGGGGCTTTCCGGGCCGCAAGGTGCGCGCCGCGCTGGCCGAGCAAGGCGTGCCGCTGTTGACCACGGCGGATTGCGGGGCCATTACGCTGACCTGGGACGATCCCATGCGCGAGGCCAGGGTGGAGACGTATCTGGAGTGCGGCAAGTAGCCGCATGATCCTGGAGCAGTTTGACATTGAGACGCTCGCTCCAGCGTTAACGGCGCAAGTGAAATCGCGCCTACGCTTACGCGGCGGCAAGCCATGCCGGCGCATGGCTTGCGGAGCATTTTCAAAAGGCAATGCTCTAGCTGCCCGTGGCGCGCAGGAACTCGGCCTTGAGGTCGTAATAGAGGGTGCTCGCCAGGCGGTCGTCGCTGTCGATGATGACGAGCTGCCGGGTCCGGCTGCTGTGCTCGGCCTGGATCAGGCCCCGCACATCGCCGGCCGCGGTGCGCAGGACCACGGACACGAGCAGTTCGGTGACCACATAGCGCGTGTAGAGCTTCTGGACCTCGGCCCCGGAGGTGTGGTCGTAGAGGTGGGACTCCACGGTCTTGCTCTCGTAGCGCACGGGCTCGGCCGCCACGGCCTGGATGAATCCGGCCGCGTTGAGCCCGCGCTGGAACTTGTCCAGCCGTGCGAGCTTCTCCAGCCGTTGCCTGAGCGCCGGCTCGAACAGGGGCATGACGAGCTTGCGCACGTGCACTTCGTCGATGGCCTCCATGGGTACCTTGTGCAGGATGGAGACGATCTGGCCCAGGGTGAACTGGGGGAAGCGCGCCTGCATGTCCAGGGCCGAGCGGAGCTGGTCCACGTTGATGAGGCCTTCGGCCACGAGCGCCGGGCCGATGCGCATCTTGATGGCGTCGCGAGTTTCTTCTGCCATGGTCGGTTCCAGAAGGGACACGAGACGATACGAGGCGAAAGCCTAAAGATCAACCCCTCGGAAGACGCCGGAACGTGCATCAAGAGTGACCGTCCATGGCGCCGGTAGGCCTATTGGCCACCCGCCGCGACGCGCTCCGTCTCGTTCCCGCGTTTCCAGAACCTGATCCAGGCGATGCCGGCCAGGTTCTGCTCCAGGGAAAAGATCGCCCCCGGCAGGGCGGCGGCCGTGCCGAAGTGGCTCATGGCCAGGGCCACGCCCAGCCCGGAGTTCTGCATGCCAACTTCCACGCCCACGGTGCGCGCGTCGCGGACCGGCAGCCGCGCAAGGCGCGCACCGAGGTAGCCCAGGCCGAAGCCCAGGCCGTTGTGCAGGATCACGGCCAGGATGATCAGCGCCGGGAAGCCGAGCAGCGTCGCGCGGTTGAGGCCGATGACGCAGGCGACGACGGCCGAGATGGTCAGGATGGACACGGAAGGGAGCACGGTCACGGCCTTGTCCAGTGTCTTGCGGGCCAGGCGTCGGCCCTGGACGCGCAGGAACAGTCCGGCGAGCACCGGGAAGAGCACGATGCCGGCCACCGAGTGCACCATGGCCGTGAAGCGCACGTCGATGCGTTCGCCCGCGAGCAGCCAAACAATGGCCGGCGTGGCCAGGGGAGCGAGCAGGGTGGAGACGGTGGTCATGAGCACGGACAGGGGCACGTTGCCCCGGCCCAGATAGGTGATGACGTTGGAGGCGGTCCCGCCGGGACACGCGCCCACGATGATCAGCCCGAGGGCGGCCTCGGCGGGCAGGCGCAAGGCCCAAGCCAAGGCCACGGCCAGCAGCGGCATGACGCTGAACTGGAGCAGGATGCCCAGGGCCAGGGCCTTCCACTGCCGGACGGCGGCCGCGAATTCGGCCAGGTCCAGGGTCAGGCCCATGCCGAACATGATCACTCCCAGGCCCAGAGGGATGTGCGGCGCGAGCCACGTGAAGATTTCCGGCCGCCACAGGGCCAGGGCCGAGAAGAGCAGGGCGATGGGCAGGAAAAATCGCTCGATGGCCGAGGACAAGAGTGCGAACATGCGTCCTCCTGAAAAAAGTCCCGGCGGATCGCGGACCTGCATAGATCGGGGAGGCTTTTGTGTAAAGCGGTGGGAGCGTGGCTGTCCGGCAGGCATGCGCCGCCGCTCGGGAGCGCCTTCCCGCCGACGGGGGAACTCCTGCGTTCGGAGGTCCGCTATCCGCGCGGAAGGCCGAAGCAAGCCGTTGGCGGCCGGGCTGCCGGCTTGCGCATCGAGGCCATGCTGGAAGGCCTGGGCTGAAGCGTCAATCCTCGTCGTCGTGCTTGCCCGTGAACCAGCGGCGGATGGGATTCTCCCCGCGCGGATCGCGCCTGTCCTGGCGCTTCTCCATGCGGTTGAAGAGAATGAGATAGAGCACGCCTATGGCCAGGATGACGATCAGGAACGCGGATGTAGACATGACAGACCCCGGGTAGAGAGTGGACTGGCTGTCTCGATCATAGCCCGGCGCGGGATTCGTGACAATAATTGTCAGCCATGGCCTGTTCATGCATAAGGCTCGGGGAAAGACGGCAAGAAACGTCAAGCCGTCCGAGGAGCTTGGAGCAGGTTACGCCAGTCAGGGAAACAATGACCAGGAACCGCGCCAGGAACTTTCGCGCGCGACTGGAGTGCGTCACGCCCTTCATCGTGGCCGTGCACGCCGGCCCTTACGGCGGCCTGGAGAGAGCCTATAAGGAGACCTATGATCACTGGCTGCCCGAGCAGGTTTGTTTACCCGCGACGAGCCGGCCTTCGAGACCTGCCGCAACGATCCGTCGTTCGCTCCGGCGGGAAATCTTGTGCCGGAAATCCGAGTGCTCCTGAAATAAAGCCAGAAGCGGCCCCTTTCTTGCATAAGTCAGGGGGAGGCTTTCGAGCCCATAGGCGAACGCGAGGAAAGAAGCCGCATGTCCGTACGCAAGATAGATCAGCCTGAAGCCGGGCAATACCTCTTCGGCCTGGCCCAGGACGGTTGGGAGCACCTCAATGACTCCGGCGTGCGCTCCAGCCTGGAGCGCCTTCAGCCCAAGTATTCGGAACGTTTGATCATACCTGGCGAGCGCCGCATATTCCTCTTCGTGCTCAGCGGCGCGTTGCGCGTGGAAGCCGAGCCGGGCGAGCTGCGCGTGGGCCAGGGCGAGGCCGTGGAGGCCTTGCCGGGCAGCACCCTCAGCGTGCGCAATAGCTCGGCGCGCGCTGTGCAATATCTGCTCGTCAGCGCGCCTGCCCGCGCCCTGGGCATGCGGCCAGCGGCCTTGGAATCCCAGGCCGGAGACGGTATGATCCGGGCGGCCTGACGCCCTCCGCATTCCGGCTGACCTGTATGGACATGGGCGGGCGCGCCCAGGATCCCATGGATACCAAAACAGGCTGCCTGCCCATGAGCGAGAGCGTCGAGCTGTATCGCCTGCCGCTGCTGGGAGGCATGGACCTCCTGACCGCCACGTACGTCACCCAGGCCTTTTCCCGCCATACCCACGACGGCTATGCCGTGGGCGTCATCGAGCGCGGCGCGCTACGTTTCCGCTACCGGGGTGAGACCGTATGCGCCGCTTCAGGAAGCATCAATCTGGTCGTTCCGGGCGAGGCCCATGACGGCCAGGCGGCCTGCGCGCAGGGCTGGGCCTACCGCATGTTCTACCTGCGGCCCGAGGCGCTGCTCTCGGCCGCCCGCGAGATGGCCGCCCGCCCCGGCCTGCCGCACTTCCGGCCCGGCGTGCTGCACGACCCCGGCTTGGCCTGGCTCGTGCAGCGCGCCCATGCCGCGGCCGCCGACCCCGCCACGCCTGCGTTGGCCAAGGAGACGCTCACGAGGCGCATGCTAGCGGCCTGGGTCGAACGCCACGCCGACGGCGCCTGGAACTGGCCCAGGATCGGCGGCGAGCGCAAGGCCGTGCGCCGGGTCCGCGAACTCGTCCGCGAGCGGCTGCGCGAGGACATCTCCCTGGCCGAACTGGCCCAGGCCGCCGGTCTGAGCCCCTACCACCTCGTGCGCGTGTTCGAGCGCGAGACCGGCCTGCCTCCGCACGCCTATCTCGTGCAGGCGCGCGTGGAGGCCGCGCGTGGGCTCCTGGCCGGGCCGCTGCCTCTGGCCCAGGTGGCGGCCGAGACCGGCTTCGCGGACCAGAGCCACCTGACGCGGGCCTTCAAGCGCCGCCACGGCCTGACCCCAGGGCGTTACCGCAAGATCGTTCAAGATTCCCGTTACAGACCCGAGTAGGGTACTCCTCCACATGGGAGGACCTCATGCCCGATTCGTCCCGAGCCCTGGCCATGGGCTCCCTCGTGCTGGCCATGAGCATGGTCGGCAGCTCCGTGGTGGCCGGCAGGCTAATGGTCGATGAACTGCCCGTGTTCCTCGGCTCGACCCTGCGCTTCGCCCTGGCCTCGGCCCTCCTCCTGCCGCTCCTGCTCAAGGTCGAGGGCGGCCTGCCGAGGCTCGGCGGCCGCACCTGGGTCATGCTCGCCATGCAGTCCTTCCTGGGCTCCTTCGCCTTCACGGTCTTCCTGCTCCAGGGCCTGGCCCTGACCAGTCCGGCCTCGGCCGGCATCATCACAAGCGCCACGCCCGCCTTCATGGGCCTGGCGGCCTGGCTCTTCTTCCGCGAGCGGCCGCGCGGCCGGAGTCTGGCCGGCATCGCCCTGGCCGTGGCCGGCGTGCTGGCCATCAACCTGGAGGCCGCGACCGGCGGCAGCGAGCTGGCGCCCAAGCCCCTGGCCGGCAACCTCCTGGTGCTCGCCGCCGTGGGTTGCGAGACGCTTTTCCTCCTGGTGCGCAAGGCCTTGCCCGAAGACCGGCGGCGCCTGTCGCCCCTGGCCGTGTCCACACTCCTGTCGCTCCTGGGCCTGGCCTTCTTCCTGCCCGCTGGCCTGTGGGAGGCCGCGCACGCCGGTTGGCCCTCGGCCGGCCCGCGAGCCTGGCTCGCCGTGGCCTGGTACGCCGTGGTCATCACCGTGGGCGGCTATTATTTCTGGTTCTGGGGCGTGACCCGCGTGGACGGCGCCAGGGCCGGCATCGCCACCGCCGCCCTGCCCGTGAGCTCCGTGGCCCTGTCGGCCATGGTGCTCGGCGAGACGCCCACGCCCGGCATGCTGCTGGGCTGCGGACTCGTGCTCGCGGGCATCGTGGCCGTGTCGGGCGTGCGGCCGGGGAGCAGGGGCGCAGGGAAGGGACCGCGTCGGCAGGGCTCCAGGATGAGATAAATCATTGCCCCCGAGGTATGATGATCTCAGGCTGGTTTAGAGGCAGTTTCATAAGTCGGCCTACCCAAAGAGAGGGAAATGAATTCAAATTGGATTGGGGCGACTTTAGGCTTATGAAACCGGCTCTAGGCTGTTTGAAATCAGCAGTGAGGGCTCTGATGAGGGTGTATTGCGCACGCACGCTCGAGGAACTCGACGTTCACGCCGAGGCTTGGGACAGACTAGCCTACACGGCACCGCAACGGGCGCCGATGCTCTCCCATGCCTGGGTCGGATCATACCTGGAGCACCTGCTCAAGCCCGGCGAGAGGTGGTTCTGCCTGTTCGCGTTCGAGGGCGAGGAGCTTCTGGGCGTCCTGCCGGTCGTGGCCTCTCCGGCGCGGCTGCCCTGGCAGGGAAAATGGAATTTCCATGCTCCTTCGGACCTCGATGTGCCCACCGGGGACATGCTTGCGAAGAGCGGAAGGGAGCGGGAAATCGTCGCCGCGCTGTTTGCCGAGTTCGAGCGCTTGGAACCGGCATATGCATCCCTGAAGCTCAACAAGCTGCCGCCCGGTTCCCCGTCCTTGAGCAGCATGGAGGATGAGTTCGGCCGCCGCCGCGTCCTGACGGAGCAGGACGGGTGCACTTCCATCCTGCGGATCGAGGGCAGCCACGAGGCGTACCTCAAGTCGCTGTCCTCCAATTTCAGGGACAACTTGAGGAAGTCGAGGAACCGGCTGGCCCGCCTCGGCCGCCTGGAGACCCGCTTCCTGACCGGCGAGGCCATCACCGACGAGCATATGCGCCGGTTCTTCGAGCTGGAGGCCTCGGGCTGGAAGGGCCAGGGCGGCAGCGCCATCCTGTCCTGCGAGCGCCACACGGCCTTCTTCACGGCCCTGGCCAGGCGGCTGCACGCCCGCGGCATGCTCGAATGGCATTTCCTCGAGCTCGATGGAAAGCTCATTGCCGGGCATCTGGCTGCCAGGACGGACCGCAAGCTCACCAACTGGAAGATCGCCTACGACGAGGAGTACGCCAGGTACGGCCCCGGCAACATCCTCAAGGAGCAGCTCATTCGCAGGGCCTATTCAGCCGGCGACACGGACGAGATCGACCTGGTCCACGCCTGGCCGTGGCACGTCAACTGGCGCGTGGAGGTCAGGCCGTACAGCGACCTGATCATCAGCTCCCCCAGACTCGCGCATTACCTGGGCAGCCTGGCCTCCATCAAGGCGCACGAGGGGTTCAGGCTTCTACGGAGCTACGTCAAGAAATCCCCGGCGCTCAGCGCGCTGGCCTACCGTTGCCGCGACCTGCTCAACGGCGCCAGGTCTGGGTAAGCGCCGATCGGGCAGGAACGGCGAAAGAAACGGAGCTTCCGGCCGGGCCTCTTCATGTCGCGCGGGGCGCTGGGTGGGCAAGGGGGTGTTCCCGAAACCGATTTCGGGAACATGGGCCTGTATGCAATATTTGTATCAACAAAAAAAGAAGGGCTCGCGGTGTAACCCGCAAGCCCTTGATGTTGCTTGGTGGAGACGATCGGGATCGAACCGACGACCTCAGCGTTGCGAACGCTGCGCTCTCCCAGTTGAGCTACGTCCCCATGGAACAAGAGATAGGGTTTTTACCCGCCTTGCCCGGCAAGGTCAATACCCTGGGATGATTTTCGCGATTCCAGCCAGTTGAGCAGTCGCTCCACTCTGCGCCGATAGGTGTGCTCGGCGAGGATGTGCTCCCGCCAGGCGCGGATGATGTCCGCGCGCAAGGTTCCGTCCCTGGCCAGACGCTTGAATATGCCGCCGATCTCCTCGGGCCAGCGGAAGCGGATTTCCCGGCACAGCTCCTCGGGGAACAGCTTGAGGCCCGGCGAGGAGTCCGTTATGAGCGCGCCGCCTGCGGCCCACACGTCGAAGTGGCGCTGGTTGAGCCCGGCGGGCAGGAGCAGGCTGGTCACGTTGAGGCAGGCCTCGGCCTGGGCGTAGATGTGGCGCAGGGGCCCGTAGTAGTCCACCTCGGGCCGCAGGTCCGTGGCCTCGGGCGCGGCCTCGCGCCAGAGGGTATCGCCGAACACCGTCAGCGGCACGTCGCGGGCGGCGGTGCGCAGGCAGCGGCCGCGCAGCTCGCGCGCGCACTCGTCGGCGCCCAGGCCCGCCCGGCGCACGTCGCTTTCGGGCCAGAGCCGCCCGATGCCGAGCCGCTTCTTCCACCAGAGGAAGTCCGGACGCTCCCCAAGATCGAGCTTGTCCAGGGATTCCCGCCAGGCGGCATCGGGCAGATCCAGGCCGGCGAAGAAGCCCCGCTTGGCCGGAAACTGAGCCCGGCCGACGAAAACGAGCCTGTCGGCCACGCCCTGGTCCGGGTCGCCCGTTTCGCCGGGGGCGGCGGCGAAAAGTTCGGGCCAGGCGGCCAGGGGCATGTGCAGCAGCCGCTGCGCACCGTGCTCGCGCAGGAGAGGAATGAACGAGTCGTCCGTGACGAGCAGGGCGGCCTGGCGCCACCAGCCCGACTTCATGCCCGAAAGAAGGTGGAAGGGGTTGTCCACGCACCAGGCGGCGACCTCGACGCCGGCCTCGCGCAGGAGGTGGAAGGCCTCGCCCAGCGGGTCGAGCCCGGCGAAATTGACGCTCAGGAGCAATTCGGGTCTGGACTCGGCAAGCAGCCTGGGCAGCTCGCGCGACAGGATCTCGGGCGCGACGAGACGCACGCTGCGGCCGCAAGCCTCCAAGCCGGCCTTGAGTTCCGGGATGAGCAAGCTGCTCTGCCTGGCCGGCAGCCAGACTTCGCCCGCGGTCCGGGCGGCCGGGACCCGCCCTGCCAGAAAGCCCCACTGGACTCGGGCCAGGATTGGGCCCCAGAAGCCTGGGAACAGGCGCGCGGCCTGACGGTACTGCACGAAGCGGCTGGCCTGCGCCAACTCGGGAGTGATCGCCTCGGGCGCGAGGCGCGCCCAGGAGCGGGGCACGGCCGCCACCCACTCGGGCGGCATCTGGGCCTCGAAGTCCGGGCATTCGATGAAGGCGACATCCTGGGCCGGCAGGATGTCGGCGAGGGCCGCGGGGTCGGGGCCCAGGCCCAGGATGACGATGCGCTCGCCCCGGCCGAGGCTGACGAACTGCTCGCTGCCGTCGGCAAGGGTCTGGGGCTTGCCAAGCTCGTTCGTGATGCGTATGCGTTTCGGCCGGTTGCTCATGAATGATTACGGTTGGCTCCGCAAGGGCTTTCAGGTATTAACTGCTCCTCGGCAATGCCATGAAGAAGTACCAGGATCATTACTTCAAACAGGCCAAGAAGGACAATTATCCTGCTCGGTCTGTATATAAACTCCAGGAAATCAACAAGCGCTTCGGCATCCTGAAGCCGGGGCGGAAGGTCCTGGACCTGGGGGCCGCGCCCGGCTCCTGGACCCTCTACGCGGCCAAGATCGTGGGCCAGGGCGGGATCGTGCTCGGCGTGGACCTTCAGGAGGCCAACGCCGCCTTTCCGGCCAACGTGCGCTTCCTGGTCGGCGACGTGTTCAATCCGCCGGCCGAGGTGCTCGCCGCCATGGAGGAGCTTGCGCCCTTCGACGCGGTGGTAAGCGACATGGCGCCCAAGACCTCGGGCATCATCTTCCGCGACCAGGCCTTCTCCTTCGATCTGTGCGTGCGGGCCCTGGAGGTCGCGGACAAGCACCTGGCGCGAGGCGGAAACTTCGTGGCCAAGATCTTCGAGGGCCCGGACGTCAGGCAGTTCGCGGCCATGCTCCGCGAGCGCTTCGAGACGGTCAAGAATTTCAAGCCCAAGTCGAGCCGCAGCGAGAGCAAGGAAACCTTCTATATCGGCATCGGATTCAAGGGCGCGCCGGCCGAGCCGCCGTGGGACCGGGATCAGGCCTAGGCCGTATCTTCAAGCCCGCGCCGCCTTTCGCCGCGCGGCCTCGCTTGATGCGGCGTCGCCCTGAAAAACGCCACTCCAGCGGATAGCGTCTCTCCGCGAAGAGCATGAAGGCATAGTCTAGGACCATCTAGGCAACTATTTGGAATTAATCTAGAAAGGTTTTCACTTGGCAGGCTGATTTGCGTAGGCATTTCAGATAATCGGCAATGAGTCCATGACAGGATCCAGCCGTCAATCCCCCGAAACGCCATTCTTCTATTCTCCAGGAGGAAGTTCCATATGGCCGGACACAGCAAATGGGCCAACATCAAGATCCGCAAGGGCGCCCAGGACGCCAAGAAGGGCAAGGCCTTCACCCGGGTGACCAAGGAAATCATGCTCGCGGCCAAGCTCGGCGGCGGCGACATCACGGGCAACCCGCGCCTGCGCACGGCCCTGCTCAAGGCGCGCGAGGTGAACCTGCCCAAGGACAAGATCGAGATCGCCATCAAGAAGGGCACGGGCGAGCTCCAGGCCGATATGATCGAGGAGGTCGTCTACGAGGGCTACGGGCCGAACGGCGTGGCCATCATGATCGAGGCGGCCACGGACAATCGCAACCGCACCGTGGCCGAGATGCGCCACATCCTGTCCCGCAACGGCGGGGCGCTCGGCGAGTCGGGCAGCGTGGGCTGGATCTTCAGCAAGAAGGGCGTGCTCGTCTTCCCCAAGGCCGTGGGCGAGGAGAAGCTCATGGAAGTGGGCCTGGAGGCCGGCGTTGAGGATGTCGTGGCCGACGGCGACTTCTTCGAGGTGCGCACCGCGCCCGAGGACTTCTACGCCGCCAAGCAGGCCTATGACAGCGCGGGCATGCAGTACGAGAGCGCCCAGTTGGCCATGCTGCCCTCGAACTCCATCGAGGTGGACGCCGAGGCGGCCCGCAAGCTCATCAAGCTCACCGAGCTTCTGGAGGAGAACGACGACGTGCAGAACGTCTATACGAACGCCGACTTCTCGGACGAGGTCATGGCCGAGCTGGAAGCCTAGATGACCCAAGGGGGCGGGGAAGGCCTCGTGGTGCTCGGCCTGGACCCCGGGTCCAGGCGCACGGGCTGGGGGCTGGTGCGCGAGGCTTCGGGGAAGCTGTCGCTCGTGGCCGCCGGCGTCGTCTCCACCGACTCCAAGACAGACCTCTGCATCCGGCTTGGCCGCATCTTCGAGGGCGTGGCCGGGCTCATCCGCGAGCACAAGCCCACCGAGGCGGCGGTGGAGAACGTCTTCGTCTCCCAAAACGTCATGTCGGCCCTCAAGCTCGGCCAGGCCCGCGGCGCGGCCATCGCGGCCTGCGCGCACATGGGCCTGGAAGTCAGCTCATACGAGCCGAGCCTGGTCAAGAAGAGCCTGGTCGGCGCTGGTAGGGCCGAGAAGGAGCAGGTGGCCTACATGGTCGGCCGCCTGCTGAACGCCCAGCTCGACCATCTGGGCCTGGACGCCACCGACGCCCTGGCCGTGGCCATCTGCCACCTTAACCAGCGACGGCTGGACCGCCTGGCCAGGCTCGCCCGCCAGGTCCGCGCCGCAAGCGCCGGGAGCACGCCATGATTGGCTACATACGCGGCATCATCCTGGAGCAGTCCGAGAAGTCCTGCCTCGTGCTCACGTCCGGCGGAGTGGGCTACGAGGTTCACCTGCCCGTGCCGGCCATGTCCAGATTGCCGGCCGAAGGCGGCGAGGTGGGCTTCCATACCGAGCAGGTCGTGCGCGAGGACAGCCAGCAGCTCTACGGCTTCGAGACCTCGGAGGAGCGCCGGCTTTTCCGCCTGCTGCTGAGCATCCCCAGCCTGGGCCCCAAGAAGAGCTTGGCCATCCTGTCGCAGTTCCATCCCGACGACCTGCGCCAGATCGTCATCCACGAGGACATCACGGCCTTGACCCGCGTCTCGGGCATAGGCAAGAAGACGGGACAGCAGGTCCTCTGGGAGCTCAAGTACAAGCTCGACACAGCGGGAGCGCCGGCCATGGGCCGCAATGCGGCCGCCCCCGGCCGCAGCGTGCTCCAGGATGCCCTGGCGGGCTTGGCCAATCTGGGGTACAGCGAAGAGGAGGCCCGGCCCATCCTGCAAAAGATCCTCGACGCCGAGCCGGACCTGGACGTGTCCCAGGTCCTGCGCGAGGCCCTGAAAGCCATAGCCAAGGCGCGCGCCTAAGCCCAGACGAGTCATGTCCAATACGCATTGCGCCCAGCCCGACGAGACCATACGCCCGAGAGCCCTCCAGGACTTCGTGGGCCAGGATGACCTGCGGGCCAACATGGCCGTGTTCCTGTCCGCCGCGCGCGAGGGCAGGCGGGCCATGGACCACACCCTGTTCTACGGCAATCCCGGCCTGGGCAAGACCACGCTGGCCCAGATCATGGCCGCGGAGCTGGGCGTGAACCTCGTGTCCACCTCCGGCCCGGTCATGGAGCGCAGCGGTGATCTGGCGGCCATCCTGACCAACCTCGGCCGCCACGACATCCTGTTCATCGACGAGATCCACCGCATGCCGCCAAGCGTGGAGGAAGTCCTCTACCCGGCCATGGAGGACTACAAGATCGACCTCATCATCGGCCAGGGGCCGGGCGCGCGCACGGTGAAGATCGACCTGGAGCCGTTCACCCTGGTGGGCGCGACCACGCGCATCGGCCTGCTGACCTCGCCCCTGCGCGACCGCTTCGGCTGCATCTTCCGCCTGGAGTTCTACTCGCCCCAGCAGCTGGCGACCATCGTCAAGCGCGCGGCGGCCATCCTCGGCACGGCCGTGAGCGAGGAGGGCGCCCTGACCATCGGCCGGCGCTCGCGCGGCACTCCGCGCATCGCCAACCGCCTCCTGCGCCGCGTGCGCGACTTCGCCGCCTACCAGGGCCAGAAGGTCATCGACGAAAGCCTGGCCTCAGCGGCCCTGGACCGCATGGACGTGGACGACCTTGGCCTGGACTACATGGACCGCAAGATCCTCTCGATCATCATCAACCACTATCAGGGCGGCCCCGTGGGCCTGAAAACCCTGGCCGTGGCCTGCTCCGAGGAGGTGCGCACCGTGGAGGAGATCTACGAGCCCTACCTCATCCAGTGCGGCTTCCTGAAGCGCACCTCGCGCGGCCGCATGGCCACGGCCAAGGCATATGCGCATTTGAAGACCCTCGGTTAGTAGCTGGAGAGGGGCGTCGCCCCTCTCCAGACCTCACCCCACCAGGGAAATAATTTCCCTGGACCCTTCATTTTTGAACGAGCCATGGCCATGCACTCGTGGTCCCGCCCCTGGAATCCCGCCTTCGTGGCGACCACCCCGCCGGTGACGGCGCGGCCGTTATCTGCTACTCAACTCTTCCTGTTTGCCTCGCGGCACAGCGCCTTTGGCGCACAGGTGTTCGTCATGCCGCGAGGATGAAAAGTTTCGGAAGGGATGGGGGTCCAGGGGGAAGGGGAACCCTTTCTCACAATTCTGCAGGAAAGCAGAATTGGACGTCACCTGAAAGGGACGCCCGAAGGGCGAGGGCCAGGACGGCCCGAGTCAAAGGGTTCCCCTTCCCCCTGGCCGCCGGAGGCATATTCACCATGCGCGTAATCAAGCCGTCCTACGAGATCCTCAGCCTGCCCAGCCGCGAGGCCCTGCGCATCCTGGAGCTGGCCGGCCGCACCTGCTACAAGTCCGAGGACAAGATGACGCCCGAGACGGCCGAGCCGTTCATCGCGCGCATCGTCAAGTCGGGCCACGAGAGCGTCATCGAGCACGCCTCGGCCACGGTGCGCTTCGTGTGCGACCGGGGCGTGACGCACGAGCTGGTGCGCCACCGCCTGGCCTCCTACAGCCAGGAGTCCACGCGCTACGCCAACTACGCCAAGGACCGCTTCGGCAGCGAGATCACGGTCATCCGGCCCTGCTTCTGGCAGGAGGGCTCGTCCGAGTACGCCGCCTGGCTCTCGGCCATGGAGTCGGCCGAGCGGGCCTACCTCTCGCTCATCCAGGGCGGCGCCAAGCCCCAAGAAGCCCGCTCCGTCCTGCCCAACAGCCTCAAGACCGAGATCGTCATGACCGCCAACATGCGCGAGTGGCGACATGTGTTCCGGCTACGCTGCGACGCGCCGGCCCATCCCCAGATCCGCGAGATCATGCTCCCGCTGCTCGGCGAGTTCCATGAGCGGCTGCCGGTGCTCTTCGCGGACCTGCACGAGCGTTTCCGGGACGACATCGAGAAGTTCCGGGCTATCCTGGCTTCCTGACAGCCGACAGACACGCGGGCACGCCATGGCCAAGACCTTTAGCGACCCCCGCCGCTCCTACCGCATGGAGCCGTCATCGGCTCAGGGCGAGGCGCGTTTCCAGGTCGTGGTCGAGGAGACCGACCTGTGGGTCGTGGCGCGCGACGACCTGCACCGCGAGGTCGAGGCCTTGGTGCGTGCCTTGCGCGGCCAGCTCAAGGCCCACATCGCCTTGCAGCCCGAGTTCCTGACCAGCCTCGTGCCCGTGCGCGTGCGGCCAGGCGCGACCGACATCGTGCGCCGCATGGCCGAGGCCGCCGAGGCGTGCGGCGTGGGGCCCATGGCCGCCGTGGCCGGGACCATCGCCGAGCTTGTGGCCAGGGCGTTCGTGGATCTCTCCCCCGACATCCTCGTGGAGAATGGCGGGGACTGCTTCCTGTGCTCCACGCGCGAGCGGGTGGTGGGTCTGCTGCCCAGCCCCGAGGCCGGAGTGACCGTGGGGCTGCGCCTGTCGCCCGAGGACTTCCCATTGAGCCTGTGCGCCTCGTCGGGCCGCATCGGACATTCCCTGAGCTTCGGCCGCGGCGACATCGTGGTCGTGCGCTCGCCCTCGGGCGCGCTGGCCGATGCGGCGGCCACGGCGCTATCCAACCGGCTCAAGTCCTCGCGCGACCTGGAGCAGGTCGTGGAGGCGGCCAAAAGGCTGGAAGCCGCGGGCGTGCAGGGCGTCTTCGCCCAGTGCGGGGACAAGCTGGCCGTGTGGGGCCGGATGGAGTTGGCTGCGCTGGGAGGCTGAGGGCTACAGGTCGATCTGCTCCAGCGTGCGCTGGATCTGGCGGCCGGCGGGGGTCTTCTTGGACATCTCGCGCTCCAGGCTCGTTATGCCCTTGATCACCGTGGAGTGCGTGCGGTTGAAGCGCTCGCCGATGTCCTTGAGCGAGAGGGTCGTGTGCTTGCGGGCCAGGAAGAAGGCCGTGTTGCGGGCAAGCACGATGTGCTGCTTGCGGCTCTTGGAGGCAAGCTGCTGGTCCGAGAGGGTGAAGGTGCGGCAGACCGCCTCCACGATGCGCTCCAGGGCCAGGCCCGAGGTCTCGATGGAGTAGTTGCCGAGCACTTCCCGAGCCAGGTCCAGGCTGATGCGCTCGTTGAGCAGCTTGGCCTTGAGGACGAGGCTCTGCAGGCAGCTCTCTAGCAGGCGGATGTCCGAGGTGATGCGCTCGGCCAGAAGCTCGGCCACGTCATCCGGCACGCCGACTTGCAGCTTGGCCGACTTCTGGCCAACGATGCGGCGGCGCATGTCGTGATCGGGCTTGTCGATGAGCGTCAGCAGGCCGGAGCAGAACCTGGAGACGAGGTGCGGGTCCACGTTGGACAGCTCCTTGGGCAGGAAGGAGCTCGTGAACACGACGCGGCTTCCGCGCTCCTGCAAGGCCTTGATCGTCGAGAGAAGCTCCTCCTGAAACATGGCCTTGCCCTGGAGGAAGTGGATGTCCTCCATGAGCAGGATGTCCACGCCCTCGCGAAACTGGGCCTTGAAGCGGCTCATGTCCTTGGCGTTGAGGGCCATGATCATCTTGGTGGCGAACTCTTCGGCCGTCAGGTAGCGCAGGGTGAGCCGCCTGGAGCAATTGCCGCCGTGGATGGTCTGGCCGATGGCCTGGAGCAGGTGCGTCTTGCCCAGCCCGGCGGACGAGGAGATGAACAACGGACCGGAGACGAAGTCCTCCCTGGTGACGCTCTGCGCGGCGGCAAAGGCCAGGCCGTTGCTCGGCCCGACCACGAAGTCCTCGAAGCGGTGGCGCCAAGTGGCGCTTTGGGCGGGCGCTACGGGAGTGGTCAGCGGCAGGCCCAGGGGCTTGGCCGTGGCGGCCGGCTTGGCGGCCTTCGGGGCGGGCGCGACCGGCTGGGGCTTGGGCGCGCAACGCACGGAGATGGTCGGCCGCGCTCCGAGCACTTGGGCGGCAGCTTCGGAAATGCTCGCAAACAGCTTGTCACGGACCCAGGAGGCTACAAAATCATTAGGTGCGGCAAGCTCAAGGACGTTGTTGTCCAATGAGGCATGGAGCGGCTTGATCCAGAGTGTGAACTGGTTCGGGTTCAAACTCTTTTCGAGGATTTGAGAGATTTGCTGCCATGTCTCGTTCATAAGGACAGCGTCTACTCTGATCAGGGGAAAAGGGGCAAGAATGAAAAACCGCCTTGGCCTGAGGACTGGCTCGCAGTTTCTCTACAGCGTACAAGCTTGAGTTGATTGTATTTAGCTGTATTGGCCGGCAGAGTTGGCGTTTCGGCGAAGGGCGGCGGAGAGTCCCGGCGCAAGGCCGGGCTGAGTGTCAATGCAATATTATCCACAATAGCGGAAATATTTTTCCACAGGCTCTTTTTATGATTCTAGCGAATTGCTTAAAAAAGCTCTCGATTTCGAGATTGCACATGCTCCGAAGATCTTGCGGCGATTGGATCGGGAAGCCCCTTGGATTTCATCCTTTTTCAGATAAGTTATTAAAATGATATAGCAAGTCAGGAAAAAGGCATTCTCAGGAAATGGCCACAGAGCCGTCGGACACGAGCCAGGGCCTTTGTCGGCCTCGGTCCGGCCCATGGGTGCATCGCACTGCGACAGGATCGGCATGGATGGCTTTTTGCAGTGCGTGCAAGCCGGGGTGCATTCTTGAAGCCTTTGGAAAAAATGGTTTGCGTCGATAATCATGAGCATGTCGCTGTATTGCTGGCGGATAGGGACATGCTGCATGCGCCTGGAAGTGCATCGCGCGGATGAGACATGCCCAGGGCGGGATTCGCACCCCCTCGGCCGTGCGAAGCAGGTCGGCGGGCCGGATGGATAGGGCCGCGCAGGCCCGTGTCAGCTCAACAAGGCCTCATAGACGCTCAACGTCTGCAAAAGGAAATCCTTCTCGGTGAGTTGGGCGATGGTCCCGTGTTGCTCACGCCGCAGCTCCTGGCGGAAATGCTCGTGCCGTGCGAGCCTGGCCAGGGACACTGTCAGGGCAGGCACGTCCCCGGGCTGGACAAGGGCCTTTTCCGAGAAAAGATCGGGCAGGACTCCCACCTCGCTCGCCACCGTGGGGCAGCCGCAGGCCATGAGCTCCAGGGCGGCCCTGGAGATTGCCCCCGGCAGGCGGTTGGGCAGGGCGGCCGCGTCCAGGGCCGAGATGCAGGCCGGTATGTCCGGCCGGAGCCCGCTGATGGACGTGACCTCGGCTATGCCTTCCTCGTCGATCCAGGCCTTGACTTGGCTCAGGCTCGTGGAGGCCTCGCGGCCGAGGAGCAGCAGACGGATGTGCCGCAGATCGAAATCGTGGCGCAGCGAGGCCACGCTGCCGATGATCTCGCGCTGGCCCTTGGATTTGTCGAAGCGGCCCAGCAGGCCGATGACGAAATCCTGCTCGCCGTACCCGAACTCGGCCCTGATCCTGCATCGGCCCTGGGGATCGAAGCGGTGACGCTCGGGGTCCACGCCGCCGTAGATGACCCAGAGCTTGTCCTTGGGCACGCGCAGCAGGTGCCGGAAATGCGAGCCGATGCTTGAGTTGGTCACGATGATCGCGTCGGCGGCATGGCGGTGGAGCATGCGGTTTGGGAGGTTGTCCTGGGGCAGGCTCTGCTCGCCCCGGGTGCGCACGAGCTTGAAGCCCTTGCTTTCCCGCCGGAGCAGGCCCCAGAGCAGGAAGGCCTCGCCGCGGTGACAATTGACGATGTGCGGGGCGAAGGAGCGCGCAAGCCGGCGCATGCGCGCGTACAGGCCGGGCACGGCAAGCGGGTTGAGCGTGCTCAGTTCCAAGGGCTCCACGCGCAGCCCGGCTTCCAGGGCCACGCGTTCCGTCTCCGAGTCCCGCAGCGTGACCACGAGCACATCGTGGCCGGCGTCACGCAGAAGGCGGCTCAGCGTCAGTGCGTACCATGCGGCGGCATTGTACGGGCGGATATTGACGACTTGGATGATGCGCATGCTCGATCCCGATCGCGGATGCCGGTCTTGCCTGGGAGTGGATGGCCGTGGCCAAGAGTTGCCCCAGATCGGCGCGCAAGGCAAGCACGACAGCCTGTTGAAAAGCCAGGACGGCTTTTCAACAGCCGGGTAAGGGGCCTGGGAACTCTTGGCTCTGTCTCGCGTTTATGAATCGGCTTGGGCGCAAGGGCCGGCCTTGATCAGGCCGGCTTCCAATCCTTGATGTGCAGCTCGATCTGATCCAGGCCGTTGTAGGAGTTGACCTTGGGCGTGAAGGCCAGGCTGACGGCCTTGCCCACGATGTCGCGCGGCAGGTTCTCGGCCTGGCGCCAGGCCTTGGCCTTGAGGGTCACGCCGGCCTGCTCGTCGCGCAGGTCCAGGCTCACGTGGCGGGTTCCGAACACGCGATGGGCGCGGACCATGGCGCCGGAATGGAGAAAGACGGGCTCCGGGTTGCCCATGCCGAAGGGCTGTAGCAGCTCCAGCTCGCGCAGCAGGCGGTGGTCGATCTTGTCGAAGGACAGCAGGCCGTCGAGCTTGAGGCTCGGCGGAAGCGGGTCATCGCCGATCTGCGCGCGCACGGCCCTGTCGAAGGCCTCGCGCAGCTCCTCCAGCCGCTCGGCGAGCAGCTTGAGGCCTGCGGCCTGGCGATGGCCGCCGAAGCCCACGAGGATTTGGGCGCAGTCGCACAGGCCCTTGTGCAGGTCGAACTCGTCGATGCTGCGGCCCGAGCCCTTGAGCAGGCCGTCCTCCTCGCTCAGGATGAGCACGGGCCGGTTGAAGGCCTCGACCATGCGCGAGGCCACGATGCCGATGACCCCGTGGTGCCAGCCCGGCGAGGCGAGCACGAGCCCCTGGCGGGCGAGCTGGGACTTGGCCTGCTCCTCGGCCTCCCTGGTGATGTGCTCCTCCTCCTGCTTGCGCTCGGAGTTCATGGCGTCGAGTCTGGCGGCCAGGGGCCTGGCCGTCTCGCGGTCCTTGGCCAGCAGGAGCTCCAGGGCCAGATCGGCCTGGCCGAGGCGGCCGGCGGCGTTGATGCGCGGGGCCAGGCCGAAGACGACCTGTCCGGCGCCCATGGGGGCCGTTGGGTTGTAGCCCGCGGCCTCCTTGAGGGCGAAGATACCGGGCCGCCGTCCCTCGGCGATGAGCAAAAGCCCGTTCTTGACCAGGATGCGGTTCTGGCCGCCCAGGTCCACCACGTCGGCCAGGGTGCCCAGGGCCACGAGGTCGAGCACGGAGCGCATGTCGCAGGGCTCGCCCGGCAGCAGGCGGTTGAGCGCGGCCATGAGCATGAAGGCCACGCCCACGCCGGCCAGGGATTCGCAGGGACAGGGAGCCAGTCGCGGGTTGCACAGGCCGTGGGCCTCGGGCAGCTCGCTGCCGGGCAGGTGGTGGTCGGTGACCACCACGGTCATGCCCAGCTCCCGCGCGCGGGCGATCTCGGCGTTGCTGGCGATGCCGCAGTCCACGGTGAGCAGCAGGCGCACGCCCTGGCCCGCCAGGGCCTCGATGCCGTGGAGGTTGAGGCCGTAGCCCTCC
This sequence comes from Pseudomonadota bacterium, assembly GCA_023433925.1. GTDB lineage: Bacteria > Desulfobacterota > Desulfovibrionia > Desulfovibrionales > Desulfovibrionaceae > Desulfocurvibacter. The sequence goes on from JAEYTO010000076.1 coordinate 39,394, forward strand.
TCCATGCGGTTGGGCAGGTAGTGGCGCACGGCATGGCCGCGTTGGCCGAGCACGTCCGTGACCAGGGCCGTGGCCGTTACGCCGTCCACGTCGTAGTCGCCCCACACGGCCATGGGCAGGCCCTGTCCGAGGCCCTGGGCCAGGATGCGCGCGGCGTCCTCCAGGCCCGGAAACTCGCGGGGATTGGCCAGGTGCCGCAGTCCCGGGCTCAGGAACATGTCCATGTCGCGCAGCCCGCGCAGCCCGCGTTGCCAGAGCAGGGCCGTCAGGAGCGGGGAGACGCCAAGCTCCAGGGCCCAGTCCTCGACATGGGCCGGAGCCTGGCCCTGGTGGCGAAATATCCATTTGCGGGCCAGATTCGCCCGCGTCTTCTCGTGCATGCTCATGGAAAGACCGTTCATTCCCTTGCTGGGCGATTCCCGGCGGGCGATCTCCGAGACAAGGACATGGATAGATCCGCCGGCCATGGCCCTGGCGGCCCGTGTTTCCAGGCCAGGCGCGTCGTTGGTCTCGGGCTCCCGTGGCGTGCAGGCCTGGCCGGCCAGGCGCTGCCGCCTGGAGCCTCGGCGCTCCTCCGCCTAAAACTAGCGCATGGACCCGCTCTTGGCCAGGCCCCGAAGGAATCCGCGCCCGCGTTCCCGGCTCATGCCGGCGGTCCCTTGCCGTCAGTCGGCCTTGTAGACCTTGACGCTCACGTCGTCGCCGGATTGGGCGCGGCGTTTGCGCTGCTCCTGGTTGTTCTCCCGGCGCCGGGCCCGGTCGGCCTTGAGCCGTTGCAGCTCCTTGTCCAGATCCATGATGGCCAGATTGCCGTCCAACTGGCCCTTCTTCTTGAGGAAGGCCCAGAATTGCATGGCTTCATCGTGCCGGGGATTGAGCTCCAGGGCCTCCTTGAGGTGCAGGATGCAGCGGCGCAGGTCGTTCCGTTCGTAGTGCAGGCGGGCGATGTTCACGAGCAGGTTCTCGTCGTCGTCCGTAAGCTCCAGGGCGCGCTCGTAGTACTCCATGGCCTGGGCGTGCATGCGGCCCTTGCGCAGGCTGATGCCGAACTCGTTGAACAGATGCTTGTGCCGCGTCTCGAAGGCCGCCTCCAGGTTGACCAGGCGCTTGAAGAGGTCCTCGGCCTTGCTCTGGTCGCCTCGGTCCAGATAGGTCAGGGCCAGGCCGAACGTGGCGCGCACGTTGTCCTCGTCCACCTTGAGGGCCGTGCCGAACTCGAACTCGGCGCTATAGGTCTCGCCTTGCCTGCGGTGCGCTTCGCCGCGGCGGACGGTCTTATCCAGGTCGCGCATGGCCGGCAGGACCGTGGACACGTAGAACTCCGGCTCCGGGGCGTAGCGCTCCAGGAACTGGTCCCTGGGGATCTGCTCCTTGGGGCCGGAGGGGATGTAATGCTTGTTCAGGGGCTGGACCTCGACCAGGCCTCCGTCGAGTTCCAGGGCGGTCCAGTAGGTCTTGTTGATGGTGCGGCGCGTGGTCGTTCCCGTGCCGGTCTTGGAGATGCCCTGGGTGGAGAAGATGCCTTTTATCCTGTCCATGGCTCCTCGCGCCCGCCCAGGGAAGGCTGTCCGCGCATGGCCCGCAGGAAGCGCCTGGCGGCTTCGGCGTGATCGGGCGCGGAGGTGATGGGCCGGCCGACCACGAGATAGTCCGAGCCCTGGGCCACGGCGAAGGCCGGATCGGCCACGCGCTTCTGGTCGCCCGCCGAGGCTCCCGGCCCATCCGCCAGGCGGATGCCCGGCGTGAGGCAGGCCAGCCGGCCGGCACAGGCTGCCTTGACGGCGTGGGCTTCCAGGGCCGAGCAGACCACTCCGTCCAGCCTGGCCGCGCAGCTCGACCGCGCCAGGTCAGCCACCAGGCCCTGCACGTCGCGTCGGCCGAGCAGGGCCGTATCCTCGGCCGACATGCTCGTGAGCACGGTCACGGCGAAGAGCAGGGGAGGCTTGGGCAAGCCGTGGACCGCCTCCACGGCGGCGTCGAGCATGGCCCGGCCACCCGAGGCGTGCAGGGTGAGCATGTCCGCGCCCAGGCGCGCGGCGGAGCGCACCGCGCCGCGCACGGTATTGGGGATGTCGTGGAACTTGAGGTCCAGGAAGACCTTGAGCCCGAGATCCTTCATGCCCGAGACGACATCGGGGCCGGCGGCGACGAACAGCTCCAGGCCGATCTTGACCCAGGCCACGTCGGCGCGCAGCCGGCGTGCGACGTCCAGGGCCTCTTCGGCGCGCGGGAAGTCCAAGGCGACGACGAGTTCGGCCATTACCGCGCCCACCCGGCGAGAATGCCGTCCACGAGGCCGGGGTTGCGATCCGGGGTCAACTGCTGGGCCACGACCACCGCCCTGAGCCGCGCGTAGGCAAGCTCCAGGTCATCGTTGACTATGAGGTACTGGAACTCGGGCGCGCGGCCGATCTCCTGGCGGGCGTTGGCCAGCCTGCGGGCCACGACCTCGGAGTCGTCGGTGCCGCGCATGGTCAGGCGCTCCACGAGGGCCTGGCGCGAGGGCGGCAGGAGGAAGATGAAGCAGCCGTGGGGCAGGCTCTGCTTGAGCTGCATGGCGCCCTGCACGTCGATGTCGAAGATGATGTCCCGGCCGGCGTCAAGGATGGCCCTGACCTGCGGCAGGGGCGTGCCGTAAAGGTTGCCGTGCACCTCGGCCCATTCGGCGAAATGGCCGGCAATGCGCATGCGCTCGAACTCGGCGCGGCTCACGAAGTGGTAGTCGCGGCCGTCCATCTCGCCCGCGCGCGGCGCGCGCGTGGTGCAGGACACGGAGAAGGCGAAGTTGGAGAACTCCGAGAGCAGCCGCCGGATGAGCGTGGACTTGCCCGTGCCCGAGGGCGCGCAGATGATGTAGGCTTGGCCTAGGTGGCTACTTGACATTGTCGTCTTCCTCGGCGCCGAAGCGCTGGGCGATGGTCTCCGCCTGGATGGCGGAGAGGATGACGTGGTTGGAGTCCGTGACGATGATGGAGCGCGTCTTGCGGCCCTGGGTGGCGTCGATGAGGCGGCCGTCGGCCTTGGCCTCCTCGCGCAGGCGGCGCATGGGCGAGGAGGAGGGAGTGACGATGGACACCACGCGCGAGGCGACGACGAAGTTGCCGAAGCCGATGTTGAGGAGCTTCGTTTTCTGCATACGGATGTCCCTGGGCGGCAGGAGGCCGTGACGAGCGCCGCGTGAAGCGCCGGCCTGCATTACTCGATATTCTGCACCTGCTCCCGGCACTTTTCAAGCGTGGCCTTGAAGTCCACCACGAAGCGGCTGATCTCCGCATCCTGGCTCTTGGTGCCGCACGTGTTGATCTCGCGGAAGGTCTCCTGCAAGAGGAAATCGAGCTGACGGCCGACCTCGCCGCCGCCCCGCAGGACCTTGGCCATGCGCGCCAGGTGCATGGACAGGCGGGTCAGCTCCTCGGACACGTCGAGCTTGTCCGTGAGGATGGCCACCTCCTGGAGCATGCGCTCGTCCGAAATCTCCACCCCGGCCTGCTCGACCATGGCCCTGATGCGCTCGGCCAGGACGGCGGTCTTGTCCTGGAGCACCTGGGGCACGCGCTGGCGGATGAGCGCCAGGTTGCGCTCAAGCTCGGTGAAGCGCGACTCCAGGTCGTTGGCCAGGGCTCGGCCCTCCTGGCTTCGGGACTTGTTCCACACGCGCAGGGCCTCGCGCAGGCTCTCGTCCAGGTCGGCCACGAGCTTGGGGTCGGGCTCGGCCGCGGACTCCTGCCACAGGGCCTGCAATGACAAGAGGCGGTTGAGGTCCGGCTTGTAGTCCAGGCCGAGGTCCTCGGCCAGCCTGGTCATCTGGGCGACCATCTGCTTGGCCAGCTCCGTGTTGAGCGATGCCAGGATGGCCGTCTCGGCGCCATGGGGCTGGAAGTGCAGGTGGATGTCCAGGCGGCCGCGCGAGGCCTCCTCGCGCACGGTGCGCTCCCAATCCGTCTCCTGGCTGCGCAGGGCGTGGGGCGTGCGCCACTTGATGTCCAGGAAGCGGCTGTTGACGCTGCGGATCTCCCAGGTCAGGGTCCACTGCGGGCTGGTCAGCTCGGCTCGTCCGTATCCGGTCATGCTGCGGGGCATGGGGGCTCTCCGTGTGTCGTGCGTTCCGTCGGGCCGCGCAAACGTTTGCGACGGCCATGCATGCGCCGGCTTCGGTCATGCAGGCGGCAGTTGCGCGCTATACAGGAAAACCGCGCGGCCGTCAGCCCTCAAAGGCCGGGAGGAGCCGTTTTTCGAGGCTGAGCAACGTGCTGATGAACCGGGCGGCGTCGCCTCCCCAGACCCGACTCACCAGGGTTCGCTCCTGATAAAGTGGCCCTTGGGGCCCGTATTCCATTGGAGAACAGCTCCAGCCAGGCGGCTCGCTGTCGCCTCTGTCAGGAGCCGGCGGGCAGCGGGTCGAGCACGACGCGGCCGTCCTCCACGCCGCGAGGCCGGCCCAAGGCGATGGAGCCCGGCGCGGCCTCGGCCGGCGCGCTCGTGAACCAGCACTCGGCGTAGTATTCGCAGACTCCGGCCCGGCCCTTGCCCTTGCCGGCGAGTTCCAGGGCCACGCTCAACCGCTCCATGGACGTCAGCCGCCCGGCGAATTCCGCCTGCTTCCGCTCGGCCAGCTCGCGCAAAAGGCGCGTGCGCCGGGTCTTCTCGGTCTCGGCCACCTGGCCGGGCATGGACGCGGCGCGCGTGCCCGGCCGCCGCGAGTAGGGGAAGACGTGGGCATAGGTCAGGGGCAGGCGGGCCACGGCGTTCAGCGTCTCCTCCAAGTGGCGTTCCCCCTCGCCGGGGAAGCCGGCCAGCAGGTCCGCGCCCAGGGCGAACACGGGCCAGACGCCGGCCAGCTCGCGCAGGAAGCCCTCGACATCCTCGGGGCCGTAATGGCCGCGGTTCATGGCCTTCAGTACCTCGGGAGCGAGGCTTTGCAGGGACAGGTGCAGGTGCGGGCAGATCAGCCGCGAGGCGGCCAGGGCGTCCAGGGCCTTGGGGCCGAGCTGGCCGGGGTCCAGGGAACTCAGGCGCAATCGGGCCTGCCCGGCCCACTCCGGGGCCAGTTCGGCGTCGAGCAGGCCCAGCAGATCCCACAGATCGATTCCTTCCGGCAGGTCGCGGCCGAAGTGGCGCAGGTTGATGCCGCCGAGCACGAGCTCGCGGTGGCCGGCGGCCAGGAGCCGCCGGACCTCGGCCAGGATGTCGGCCACGGGCCGGCTGCGGCTCGGGCCGCGACTCAGGGGCACGATGCAGAAGGCGCAGCCGTGGGAGCAGCCGTCCTGGATCTTGAGCACGGGCCGCGCGCGCTGGAAATGGGAGATGGATAGCGGCGGGAATTCCGAATCCGGCAGGGCCGGGCCGAGTTCCGGATAGAAGGCCAGCCCGGCCTTATGGCCGCGCCCGACAACCAGACTCACGCCCGGCAGATCGGCCAGTTCGTCGGCCAGGATCTGAGCCGCGCAGCCCGCGATGACGATCTCGGCTCCGGGGTTGCTCCGGCGCGCTTGGCGGACCAGGGCGCGCAGGGCCTGCACGGCGCGGCCCGTGACCGCGCACGAGTTGATCAGGACCAACCCGGCGCGCTCAAGGTCCGCCTCGATCCAGTCCCTGGCCAGCCATGCCTCGCGCAGGGCCTGGCTCTCGTACTGGTTGATCCTGCACCCCAGGGTGCGGATGGCGAAGGTGCGCTTATCGCTCATGCCTGTTCCCATTCCGCCGGACGCGCCGGCGTGCTATCCTGGCCAGGATCGCAACGGAGGACGTCATGACCGCCCCACGCGCCCATATGGCCCTGACTTGTCCAAATCGGCTTGCGGATGGACAGGGAAGGGGGCTGCCTTCCCAGGGCCAGCCAGCGCGAGGTTTCGCTCGGAGCGCCGGCTCCAGGCAAAGCGCGTTTCCATGGCGTGTGGCCATGATCCTCGCGACCTTGGCCTGCCTTGCCGGTTGCGGCGGTTACTACAAGGGCAATCTGGCCCTGAACCGGGGCGACCACGCCGAGGGCGCCAGGCTCCTGGAGCAGTCCGTGGCCAATCACCCGGACTGGGCCAACGCGCGCATCGATCTGGGCCGGGCCTACCTGTACCTCGGCCGCGACGAGGAGGCCAGGGAACAGCTCGCCCTGGCCGCCGACATGGACCCTTCGGCCTGGCGCTCGACCTACTACCTGGCCGTGACCGACATCGTGGCCGGTCGTGGCTGGCAGGGCCTGGAGCGTTTCGCCGAATCGACCTACCCGCTGGAGCTGGATATGAAGCGGGACATCGTGAACATGACCGCGACCCTGGCCCGGCTGGGCCTGCCGCGCCGGGAATTCCTGGACGCGGCCAGGCGGGTGCTCAACGAGGCCGACCGGAGGCAGAAGATGCGGGACATCCGCCTGGGCGGCGATTGAGGCCCGGCCGCCCGGATCATTTTGCTTCTGAAAATGCTTTGCAAGCCATGCGGCGGCCTGGCTTGCCGCCGCGCGGGCGCAGGTGCGATTCACTTGCGCCGTCAACGCCGAAGCGAGCGTCTTGAAGTCAATCCGCCCTGGCAGCCTGTTGAAAAATAGGTTGAGCGGGCCGGGATGGCCCGCCGAATGCGCACAGGCGCGCGGCATCCATGAGCAATGCTTGAGCTTTGCTCAAATATTGCGAAGTTGAACAATCTGCTACAGACGCACGAATTCGGCGCTCATGCCCAGCTCGGCCAGGGACACGCCCAGGGACGGCTCGAAGCGCGCGCCCAGGGTCGCGCCATCGCGCCAGCGCACCTCGCAAGCCCTGCCCTGGAGCATGGCCGCGATGGCCTCCTCGCAGCGGACCACGGTCAAGGCCCGGCAGGCGGCGAAACGCGCGGCGTCGCCGGGCTCGACGAACTCCAGGCGCAGGCCGAAGGGGCTTATGTCCTGGATGCGGCACACGGCCTGGGCTCCGCTGCCGTCGCTGACGACCACTTCCGCGAGATTGGCGGAGGCCAGGCGAGGCGAGGCCCTGCGTTCGTGCGTGCTCATGCTTCATGCCCCTGCGCTGAGTGATTCAACCTACGGTAGCGCGCTGCCCCCTGTCTGGCAATGCCCCAGCCGGCCAGCCGGCCTGGCCCTCAATCCGCCCCTGGGTCCGAGATGATCCCGCCGGCCAGGAGGGCGCCCGCCTCGTCGTAGGCCGCGGCCACCTGGCCGGGCGCGGGCCGTTCGTGCGGCTCCAGGAACTCGAAGGCCAGCCCGTCCCCGGAATCCCGCACCCTGGCCGGCGCGGGCTCCTGGCGGTAGCGCGTCTTGACCAGCACGAGTTCGGGCCACAACGCCCGGTCCACCAGGACATTGACCTCGCGCGCCAGGCAGCCGGACGAGGCCAGCCCGGCCTTGGGGCCGACCACGAGCGCGTTGCGCCCAACGTCCTTGCGCAGCACGTACAGCGGCTCGGACCAGGCCACACCCAGGCCCCTGCGCTGGCCGACCGTGTAGCGCCACAGCCCCTCGTGCCGGCCGACAACCTTGCCGTCCTCCATCTCCATCGTTCCCGGTTCGGGCAGCTCCACGCCGCGCGCCTTCAGGAAGGCCTTGTAGTCGTCGTTGGCGATGAAGCAGACCTCCTGGCTTTCCAGGGGCAAGGGCGGCTTGATTCCCCGCGCCTCCAGGGCCGGGGCCACGTCGGCCTTGCGCCACGCGCCGAGCGGGAAGACGGCCTTTTCCAGCCGCGCCCTCGGCACCAGGGCCAAGAAATAACTTTGGTCCTTGGTCGTATCCAAGCCCCGGCGCAGGCACAGGCCGTAGCGCGGGTCATGCTCCAGCCGCGCGTAATGGCCCGTGGCGATGCGCGAAGCGCCGAACTCCCGCGCCGCCCGGTCGAAGAGCAGCCCGAACTTGAGGCGCGGGTTGCACAGGGCGCAGGGGTTGGGCGTGCGGCCGGACTGGTACTCGGTAACGAAAGGCGCGACCACGAGCCGCTCGAAGTCTGCGCGCAAATCGAGCACGCGCAGCTCCACGCCAAGCTGCCTGCACACCCTTAGCAGGGGTGCGCCAAGCCGCGCGTCTTGTTCGATGGAGGGCCATTCACCGGGAAGAAAGCGCGCGTGCACGGCCACGACATCGTGGCCCTGCTCCTTGAGTAGCGCCAGGGCCAGCAGGCTGTCGCGGCCGCCGCTCACGGCCACGGCGATGGGGTCAGTTCGCGTGGGCGTCATGGTATGTGGTGGATTGAAGAGTGCCTCCGGCGGCCGGGGGAAATGATTTCCCCCGGACCCCCTCGGTTTTTGAAAGCAGGCGTTCAGAATTCATGCTGGGTGATCCTTCGAGGGATGCCGCCTGGGACTCGTGCCAAGGCTCGCTCCTGCATTTTCAGTTTCGCCGGAGATGGAAAACGTCCCGGCGCGGATGCGGCTCGAGTCTTCGAGGGCCGCGGCCGCGCCGGAAAAAGGGTTCCAAGGGGCGCGCCCCTTGGCGGGTGAGAGCCCGAGAGAGGGCGGCGCCCTCTCTCGGTATTCGTCTTTACGCCAGTCCCTTGGGCTCGGGCAGCGGCCTGATCTCCTTCTCCAGACTCCGCGCCACGCCCAGAATCTTCTCCTCGCCCCAGGCCGGACCGAGGACTTGCAGGCCCACGGGCAGGCCGCTGTCTTTTCCAAGCCCCACGGGCAGGCTCAGGCCGGGCAGGCCGGCCAGGTTGAGCGAGATGGTGAAAATGTCCATGAGGTACATCTGGAGCGGGTCGGCGGTCTTGTCGCCCAGAGGGAAGGCCGCCGTGGGGCAGGTCGGGCCGCAGATGACGTCGCACTGCCCGAAGGCCTGCTCGAAGTCCTGGCGGATGAGCCGGCGCACCTGGGCGGCCTTGCGGTAGTAGGCGTCGTAGTAGCCCGAGGAGAGCACATAGGTGCCGATGATGATGCGGCGCTGCACCTCGTCGCCGAAGCCCTTGCTGCGCGTCTGCTTGTACATGTCCAGCAGGCTGCCGGCCTCCTTGTCGCGGAAGCCGTAGCGCACGCCGTCGAAGCGGGCCAGGTTGGAGGAGGCCTCGGCCATGGCGATGATGTAGTAGGTGGCGATGGCGTAATCCGTGTGCGGCAGGGACACGGGCACCAGCTCCGCGCCCAGGCCCTTGGCCGTGTCCACGGCGGCCTGGCACAGCTCGCGCACTTCGGGAGCCAGCCCCTCGCCCCAGTATTCCTTGGGCAGGCCGATGCGCAGGCCCTTGAGGCCGCCGGCCTTGGCCACGGCCGCCTGGTAGTCGGGCACGGGCAGGTCCATGGACGTGGAGTCGCGCGGGTCATGACCGGCGATGGCCTGGAGCACGGCGGCGGCGTCGGCCACGGAGCGGGTCATGGGGCCGATCTGGTCCAGGGACGAGCCGTAGGCCACCAGGCCGTAGCGCGAGACGCGGCCGTAGGTGGGCTTGACGCCCACCGTGCCGCAGAAGGACGCGGGCAGGCGGATGGAGCCGCCGGTGTCCGTGCCCAAGGCGGCGAAGGCCTGGCCCGTGGCCACGCAGGCTCCCGAGCCGCCGCTGGAGCCGCCGGGCACGCGCGAGAGGTCCCAGGGGTTGCGCGTGGGCTTGAAGGCCGAGTTCTCGTTGGACGAGCCCATGGCGAACTCGTCCATGTTGGCCTTGGCCAGGATGACCGCTCCGGCTTCCTTGAGCCGGGCCACGGCCGTGGCGTCGAAGGGCGGCTTGAAGCCTTCCAGGATGCGCGAGCCGCAGGTCGTGGGCAGGTCTTTGGTGGTCAGCGCGTCCTTGATGATCACGGGCACGCCCCAAAGAGACCTGGACGGGTCCGGGCCGGCCTTGTCCAGGGCCTCGGCGGCGGCCAGGGCGCCCTCGGCGTCCACGTGCAGCAGGGCCTGCATCTTGGGCTCGGTGGCCTCGATGCGCGCCAGGCAGGCCCGCACGGCCTCGACCGCCGTCAATTCGCCCGCGGCCAGCAGGCCGCGCAGCTCGGTAAGCGTCTTGTGTATCAGGTCAGCCATTCGCCTTGTCCTTGCTTACGGCAACTTGCAATCAAGCCGAAAATCGTTGTCGTCCCGCCTGAAACCATGGGGTCCAGGGGGCCCTTGTCAGATAGTGGCCCTGGCCGGAGAGCGTCCGAGAGAGGGCAGCGCCCTCTCTCGGTTGAATTGCATAGCGCCCTAAACGATGCGGGGCACGATAAAGAACTCGCCGTCTGTCTGGGGCGCGTTGGCCAGGATCTCCTCGCGGGTGAACTCCTTGGCCACCACGTCCTCGCGGCAGGGCGTGGGCTTGTCCACCGGGCTGTAGAGGGGCTCCACGGCCGAGGTGTCCAGCTCGCCGAGCTTGTCCATGTAGGCCAGCACGTCGCCGAGCTGCTCGGCGAACAGGGCGAGCTTGTCCTCGGCCAGGTCCAGCCTGGCCAGGGAGGCGATCCTGGCCACGGCATCGGGCGTTATCTTCATTGCGCGGCTCCCTTGGCGCGGCCCTTGCGGACCGACCTTTCCTTGTCTTCCTGCTGCTTGCGGCGCAACTCTTGCCGCTCGTCGTGACGGAGCTTGGCCTGCTGCAACTTGACGAACAGCGCATCCGCATCCACGGGCACGAGGCCCTTGCGCGAAAGCTGGAACAGGAACAGATCCTGGCGGGCCTTGCCGTCTTTGGTCCAGCTCATGGGCGCCAAGCTCCAGGCCATGGGCGGAGTGGCGGCCAGGCGCTTGTTGACGGTCTTGCTGTCCCAGCCGCCGGGCAGGTCGCCGAGACCGGCGGCGAAGCGCACGAAATCATAGCCCAGGGCGTTCCAGAAGTCAGGCTGCCCGAGTCCCGCCTCGGCCATGCGCCGGGTGAGCTCCAGCACGCCGGGGCGCCGGCTCTGGGCCCACCAGGGGCCCGGGCAGACGGCCAGGCCGAAGTAGCTCAGGTCCGCGTCGGTGCCGCCGATGATGGCCTGGCTCCACAGCTCCGAGCCCAGGAGCAGGATGTCCTCGGCCTCGTAGTAGTAGAACTGCGGGGCCAGGATCTGGGCCTGGGTCCAGCCGTCGGGCAGGAACACGGCCCGGAAGCCCGGAGGGGGCGGGGTCTGCTTGGCCTTGGCCGGGTCTGAGGTGTCGATGCCGAGCAGCTCGGCGACCTTGCCGCCCCAGGCCGGAGGGGATTTGGGCGGGTAGGTGCCGTAGGCGGCCACGGTAAGGCCGCGATCCCAGACTTCCTGGCTGAAGACCTCGGTCATGTAGGTGCCGAACGGCTCCTGGGGCGCGAGCACGCCGAACTCGGACAGGCCGTACTTGCCGGCCGTCAGGTCGAGCAGGGCGCGCACCTGGTCCTGGGGGCTGGCGAAGAAGCGCCAGGCGTCGCGGCCTTCTTCCAGGTCCCCCAGGCTCTGCATGAAGGTCATAAAGACGCGGTCGCGGGTCAGGCCGGCGCGAACCGCCTGCTGAAAGTCGTCGCGCAGCAGCGGCCCGCCCACGACGGCGAAGCCCGGCGGCAGGGCGGCCAGGTCGGTCAGCCAGTCCCGGCGGGAGGTGTTCACCACGCGCACCTCCACGTTAGGGCCCAGCTCGGCGAGCTGGCGCTGGGCGATCATGGCGCCCGCGACAACCTTCCAGCCGATGGAGCCGATCTTGTCGGACAGGGGCACGGCCAGGGCGATGCCCGTGCGCGGCGAGCCGTGTTCGCGCTCCAGTGCCCGCAGGGTCACGCGCACCAGGGTCTCGTCGGCGAAGCGGCCGCGCACGAGCAGGGAACGAAGCTCGCGCCAGGCCAAGTCCCATTCGTCGGGCTCGGTCTCGGCGAGGCGCTTGGCCGCGGCCAGGCGCATGACCGTGTGTGGAAAGGTCAGGGGCTGTTCCGCGCCGCCCGCGTCCAGGAGCCTGACGACACGCTTGCCCTCGTGGTCCAGGAGGCGGAGGAGCAAGGTCTGCTCCAGGCTGATCCTGGCCTCCTTGCTCGGGGCCGTGTCGTAAATCTCGCGCAGGGCCGGGGCGGCGGCCATGGGCCTGTCCTTGCGCATGAAGTGGTCGGCCTGGAACAGGGCGGCGTTGCGGCGCACGTCCCAGGCGGCGGTGCGCGAGATGATCAGCCCGGCCAGATGGTCCTGAAGCAGCTCGTCCTGTCCTTGGCCTTCGAGGGCGCGGGCCTGGAGCTCGTTCCAGGGCCAGGCCTGCCTGACCTTGGGGTCGGCGGCGGCCCAGGTCTTGAGGAGCTGGAGAGCCTGCTCGGGCTCGTTCACGGCCAGGGCGCTGCGGGTGGCGCGGTCATGGCTCAGGGCGCGCCTGTCCCCGGCGATGTCCGCCCGGTTCAGGGCTTCGCGGTAGTAGGACAGGCTCCGCGCGAAATCGTCGGCCTTCCAGGCCGCGTCGCCGCGGGCCAGAATCTCCTGGCTCGACAGAGCCTGGAGCTGCGGTTCGGGAATGGTGACCATTTTCTGACAGGCCGAGGCGAAGAGCAGGGCGCAGGCCAGAAGGAGCAAGGCGGGTATTCGGAGCATGTGCTGGCTTCCAGGTGCTGGTTGTGTCCGGTCGTCACGGGTGGAGCCGAGGGTGTCCGGTGGCCGTGGGACAAAAAGAAAGGCCCGGTCCGCGCTTGGCGGACCGGGCCTAAACTATACGTCTTTACAGGTCGAGGCAAGGGCGGGGCCGAGCGGGGCGGCCGGGCGGCCTACTTGACCTCGGTGTAGTCGGCGTCGACCACGTCGTCGTCCGCGCTGCCCTTGGCTTGGCCGCCAGCCTGACCGGCTTCGCCAGCCTGGGCCTCGGCGCCGCTCTTCTTGGCGTAGAGCTGCTCGGCCAGCTTGTGCGAGGCCTGGGCCAGCTCTTCGGTGGCGCGCTTGATGGCTTCGGCGTCGTCACCGTCCTTGACCTTCTTGAGCTCCTCGATCTTGGCCTCGATCTGGCCCTTGAGCACGCCGTCCACGTTCTCGCCCAGGTCGCGCACGGTCTTCTCCGTGGTGTAGATGAGCGTGTCGGCGTGGTTGCGGACCTCGATGAGCTCCTTCTTGCGCTTGTCCTCCTCGGCGTGGGCCTCGGCGTCCTTGACGAGCTTGTCGATCTCCGCCTCGGACAGGCCGCTGGAAGCCGTGATGCGGATGGACTGCTGCTTGCCGGTGCCCAGGTCCTTGGCTGAGACGTTGACGATGCCGTTGGCGTCGATGTCGAAGCCGACCTCGACCTGCGGCACGCCGCGTGGGGCCGCCGGAATGTCGGTCAGCTCGAAGCGCCCGAGGGTCATGTTGTCGGCGGCCATGGGCCGCTCGCCCTGGAGCACGTGGATGGACACCGAGGGCTGGTTGTCGGCCGCGGTGGTGAAGACCTGGCTCTTGCGCGTGGGGATGGTCGTGTTGCGCTCGATGAGCTTGGTCATGACGCCTCCCAGGGTCTCGATGCCCAGGGACAGGGGGGTCACGTCGAGCAGCAGCACGTCCTTGATCTCGCCGCCCAGGATGCCGCCCTGGATGGCCGCGCCCATGGCCACGACCTCGTCGGGGTTCACGCTGCGGCTGGGCTCCTTGCCGAAGAACTCCTGGACCTTCTTCTGCACGATGGGCATGCGGGTCATGCCGCCCACGAGCACCACCTCGTCGATGTCGCTCTGCTTGAGGCCGGCGTCGGCCAGGGCCTTCTTGCACGGGCCCATGGTGCGCTCCACGAGGTCCATGGTCAGGGACTCCAGCTTGGAGCGGGAGATCTTGACCATCATGTGCTTGGGGCCGTTCTGGTCGGCGGTGATGAAGGGCAGGTTGACCTCGGTCTCCATGGACGTGGAGAGCTCCTTCTTGGCCTTCTCGGCCGCCTCGCGCAGCCGTTGCAGGGCCATGCGGTCCTTGGAGAGGTCGATGCCGTTCTCTTTCTTGAACTCGTCCACGAGGTAGTTGACGATGCGCTGGTCGAAATCCTCGCCGCCCAGGAACGTGTCGCCGTTGGTGGCGCGCACCTCGACGACGTTGTCGCCCACTTCGAGGATGGAGATGTCGAAGGTGCCGCCGCCCAGGTCGAAGACGGCGATCTTCTCGTTGGTCTTCTTGTCGAAGCCGTAGGCCAGGGACGCGGCCGTGGGCTCGTTGATGATGCGTTTGACCTCAAGGCCGGCGATCTTGCCCGCGTCCTTGGTGGCCTGGCGCTGGGAGTCGTTGAAATAGGCGGGCACGGTGATGACCGCCTCGGTGACCTTCTCGCCCAGGTAGGCCTCGGCGTCGGCCTTGAGCTTGGCCAGGATCATGCCCGAGATCTCGGCCGGGCTGTACTTCTTGCCGGATATCTCCACGGCCGCGTCGCCGCCGCCGCCGGAGACGACCTTGTAGGCCGAGTGCTTCTTCCAATTCTGCACCTCGGGCGAGTCGAACTTGCGGCCCATGAGGCGCTTGACCGCGTGGACCGTCCGCTCGGGATTGGTCACGGCCTGGCGCTTGGCGATCTCGCCCACCAGCCGCTCCTTGTCCGTGAAGGCGACCACCGAGGGAGTGGTCCGGCCGCCCTCGGGATTGGTGATGCACTTCGCATCCTTGCCTTCCATGACATATACGCAGGAGTTCGTGGTCCCGAGGTCGATTCCGATTATCTTGCCCATGCTCTTCTCCTCGTTCACTGGGATTTCGCTTGCTTACGCGCTCTTGCGATCGACGTATGTTCTAAGCACGTTCGCCTGGCTGTAAAGGGAAGCCCGTGATTTTTTTCAACAGGGCTTGCTGATGAGCACCTTGGCCGGCCGCAGCAGCCGTCCCTTGAGCTTGTAGCCCTTTTGCATGAGCTGGCACACGCGCCCTTCGGGCACGTCGGCGCTCGGCTGCGAGCCCATGGCCTCGTGCCACTCGGGGTTGAACTCCTCGCCCGTTTCGCCGACGGCCTCCAGGCCATGCCCGGCCAGGATGTCCAGAAAGACCTTGCGGGTCATCTCCACGCCCTGGACGAAGCCCTTGCAGACCTCGCTCTTCTCCGCGTAGGCCAGGGCCATGTCCAGGTTGTCCAGCACCGGCAGGAGGCTCGCCAGCACGCCCTCGTTGGCGAACTTGCAGAACTCCTCCTTTTCCCTCGCCAGGCGGCGCTTGACGTTCTCCACATCGGCCAGGGCGCGCAGCTTGTCGTCCCGCGCCTGGGCGAGCTCGGCTTCCAGCTCCTTGACGCGCTCCTCCGGCCCGGCCTGCCCAGGCGTGCTCCCATCCTTCGCGGAGGCCTCGGCGGCTCCGTCGTTGGTCCTGATCTCTTCGCTCATGCTTGCGCTCCGTGTCTGCTACGGCTTCTCCAGCCGTTTCTGTAGGATGTCGGTGAGAATGCGGGCCATGTAGTCCACCATGGGCACGACCCTGGAATAATCCATGCGCAGGGGGCCCATGACGCTGATCACGCCGAGGTTTTTGCCCTGTATGGTGTAGGGCGAGGAGACCAGGCTCATGTCGGGCGCGGATTGCAGGGCCGTCTCCTTGCCGAGCGTCACGCACAGGCAATTGGACTCCATGACACTGTCGAGAATATCCAGAAGTCGGGAGCGGTCGTCAAGGACGTCGAACATCTCGCGCATGGCCTTGAGGTCCGCGAAGTCGGGCTGCCGCAGGATGTAGGCCGTGCCGTCCACGTAAAGCTCCTGCGGGCCGCTGTCCTCGAAGGCCTCGCCGACCAGCCGCAGGGCCCGGCCGCAGAGGTCCGAGAGGCGCTCGCGCGCGCCCTTGAGCTCGCGCAGGATGTGGGCGCGCACCTCGGCCACCGTGCGGTTGACGAACAGCTCGTTGAGGTAGTTGGCGTACTTGGTCAGGTCGTCGGCGCTCAGGTCCTCGTCCACCTGGATGAGCTTCTGCTGGATGATGCCGCCTTCGAGCACGAGGACGACGAGCACCAGGGAGCTCTTGACGAGCAGGAGCTCGACCTGCTTCCAGCGCACCGAGCTGTAGCGCGGGGCCAGGATCATGCTCACCTGGTGCGAGTGCTCCGAGAGGATGCGCCCGGCCTGGCGCAGGATGTCCCTGATTTCCAGGCCGGCCTCGGAAAGCACGCGGGATATGCGCTCCTGCTCGTCCTGGCCCAGGGCAGGCCGGGGAAGCATGGTGTCGATGTAGACGCGGAAGGCCTCGGCCGTGGGCACGCGCCCGGCCGAGGTGTGGGGCTGCTCCAGCAGGCCCTTCTCGGTCAGGTCGGCCATGACGTTGCGCATGCTGGCCGGGGAGAGGTTGAGCCGCGAGTGCTTGGCCACGGCCCTGGAGGCGACCGGAATGGCCGAGGATATGTAGGCCTCGATGATGGTGGCCAGTATTTCGCGTTCCCTGTCGCTGAGCTGCATGGCTCCGTCCCCGTTTTGGCAAACTTCCCCGCCGAGTGCTAGAGCCGGTAACAACGCCCTGGGGGCATGTCAAGGGAAGACGGGAGACAGTCAGCTATTCCGGGCGCTTGCGCTTATGTCGTGCTCGCGGGCGAGTAGCGCAGGTCGTCGAAGACGTACTCGCGCAGGCACTGCACCCACGGCCGGGGCTTGATGCCGGTCGCGGCCGTGAACTTGGACAGGTCGAGCACCGAATAGGCCGGCCGCCTGGCCTTGGTCGGGTACTGGTCCGTGGTGATGGGCCGCACGTCGCAGTGCAGCCCCGCGGCGGCCACCGCCTCGGAAGCCAGCTCGCACCAGCTCGCCCGGCCCGCGCAGGCCAGGTGGTGAATGCCGCTGCCGCCGGCCCGCACCAGGGCCACGGAGTTGCGGGCCAGATCCAGGGTGTAGGTGGGCGAGCCCACCTGGTCGTGGACCACGGACAGCACGTCGCGGGTCTTGGCCAGGTCGAGGATCTTCTGCACGAAGTTGGTCCTGCCCGGCCCGAAGAGCCAGGAGGTGCGGATGATGAGCAGTCCGGGCACGTCCTGGGCCAGCAGGGCCCGCTCGCCTTTCAGCTTGCTCATGCCGTAGACCGACAACGGATTGGCGGGCGCATCGGGCGCGTAGGGCGTTTCCGCCCGGCCGTCGAAGACGAAGTCGGTGGAGTAGTGCACGAGGCGGATGCTCCTGGGCCGGGCCAGCCTGCCCAGCAGGCTCGGGAGCCGTTCGTTGAGGCGGAAGGCCTCCTCGGGCTCGGCCTCGGCCTTGTCCACCTGGGTGTAGGCCACCGTGTTGAAGAGCGCCGTGCATTCCTCGCGATCGAGGAGCGCGCCCAGGGATTCGGCGTCGAAGATGTCCACGTCGGCCCGGCCCAGCGGGGTCACGGCCCAGCCGGCGTCCGTCAGGGCCCGCACGAGGCTTTGGCCCAGCAGGCCCGTTCGGCCTCCAAGAACGACCGCCTTGTTCGCGCTCACGACCTGCCTCCATAC